>JBAPSY010000126.1:0-19349 GCA_049281855.1 Anaerolineales bacterium | reverse complement strand
GCTCTGGACGGCTTATGATATGGCGAATACCGTCTTTGGCGCTAAGAAGCTGGGATGGGGTCAGGCTTTAGCACAAGGATGGGATAAGCTGCTTTTTGTAGCAGCAGCATTCATATTATTGACCTTCACGAAAATCAATCCCGCCATCATCATCCTGGGCACCGCTGTGCTCGGCTTTATCTTTTATCGCTGATATCGTCTTTACAGCGCTTCATCTCAATGACAGGAATACTAACCCTGGATACTGACCGGTTCTCAATGCGTTTGCTCAGCTGGTATGCCCGCCATGCGCGCACTCTCCCCTGGCGAGGCCATTCCGACCCTTATGCCATCTGGGTTTCTGAGGTCATGCTTCAACAGACACGGGTCGAGACGGCCATCCCCTACTTTGAGCGTTGGATGCAGCGTTTCCCAACCATCAACACGTTGGCATCAGCATCGCTTCAGGAGGTACTATCAGCCTGGGAGGGTCTGGGTTACTATGGGCGCGCCCGCAATCTGCACCGGGCAGCTCAGGTAGTACTGCAAGATTATCATGGTCAGCTTCCTGAAGAAGCGCATCTGCTGCGCAAGCTACCCGGAGTAGGGCGCTATACCGCAGCAGCAATCGCCTCGATAGCTTTCGGTAGGGATGAGCCTACACTGGATGGTAATATTCGCCGGGTCTTGGCACGTTTCTTCAACGTAAGTGTGGATGCCCGCTCCAAAGCCGGAGAGCAAGAACTGTGGAGACTGGCGGCGCAACATCTACCGGTTGGTCATGCAGGGGAATACAACCAGGCATTGATGGATTTGGGCGCCAGTCTATGCACACCAAAATCCCCTGATTGTGCTCACTGCCCCCTGGAAAATACCTGTCAAGCGAGGGTACTTGGAATTCAGGAACTGCGACCAGTGTTTCTACCCAAGCCTGCCATCCCACATCATGTTGTTACGGCAGCCGTGATCAGCAAGGATGAACGGGTGCTGATCGCCTGCCGGCCTCCGTATGGATTGCTCGGGGGCTTGTGGGAATTCCCGGGCGGCAAGCAGCAGGAGGGTGAAGACCTGGCCACATGCCTGAGACGTGAAATCCGCGAAGAGCTCGGGGCGGAGATCGAGGTCGGTGCGCAGCTGGGGGTATACCAACATGCATACACCCATTTTCGGGTCACGCTTTACGCCTTCCATTGCACCCTGCTGCAGGGAGAACCGCGCCCGATCCTGGCTGCAGACTTGCGCTGGGTTGCTCCAACTGAATTATCACAGTATCCGATGGGGAAAATTGATCGCCAAATATCAAAAACCCTGTTATCATCGAAACCTCTATGATCGACCCAATCATAATTGATGCACATGAAGACCTGGCCTGGAATATGCTTTCCTTCGGGCGGGATTACACCCTCTCGGCGGCTGAGACACGCCAGCGGGAACAAGGAGCTTTTGCTCCTGAGGTTAATGGGGATACCCTGCTTGGCTGGCCGGATTATCAACGCGGAAAGGTTGCGATCGTATTTTCCACCTTGTTTGCTGCACCCGTCCGGCATAAGCTGGGTGAATGGGACCAACAATGCTACGCCTCAGACGAAGAAGCGCACATGGGCTACAGCATGCAATTGGATGCTTACGACCGGTTGGTTGATGAACACCCGGAGATGTTTCAGAAGATCGAAAAGCGCGCTGACCTGCAATCCATCCTGACACATTGGCAACGTGAAGACACCGAGGAGCATCCGGTTGGTCTGGTGGTCTTGATGGAAGGTGCGGAAGGTGTGCGTAAGCCGGCTGACTTGGAGGATTGGTACCGGCGGGGTGTGAGAATCATTGGACCAGCCTGGGCTGGAACGCGCTTCTGTGGTGGCACACGTGAACCCGGTGGGCTAACCAAGGAAGGATTCGAACTGCTCGAGCGAATGGCTGAATTTCATTTCACCCTTGATCTCAGCCACATGGATGAAAAAGCTGCTTTGCAGGCACTGGATACCTACCCTGGAGCGATCATCGCTTCACATGCCAATGCACTGGCCTTGCTGAAAGAAACAAGCAGTAACCGGCACCTGACCGATCAGGTAATCCAGGGTTTGCTGGAAAGGGACGGTACAATTGGCATCGTGCCTGCCAATGGCTTCCTGCGACCCAATTGGAAGGACACTGGGGGGCGGTCCAGTGTTAGCTTGGATTATGTAGTCGCCCAGATGGATTACATCTGCCAGATGGCAGGCGATGCCAATCATGTTGGCATTGGCAGCGACTTCGATGGTGGATTTGGCTTACCATCCGTACCCATAGAAGTTGACACCATCGCTGAACTACGCAAAATTATTCCAATTCTGATTCAAAAGGGGTATACTGAGGCTGATATCGCCGCCATCCTGGGCAAAAATTGGCTGGTTCATCTTCAGAATAACCTACCGGAGGTCTTATGACAGATGCTCCGCCTATTCGTAAGACGAATGGGAGATTCCGCATCCGTTTAGGTTTGGGGGTAACCATATTTGGTTTCATCATTTATCTACTGGGTGCTGAGCCTGGACTCATTGGACAGGATCGTAGCCCAGTGGTCGGTTTTGTACAAATCGCAACCTTTCTGGTGGGGCTGGGTATCATTTGCCTGGGAGGATATATCAGCCTGGCAGCTTTATGGAACGGCGGGCAAAAATCGATTGCCTCCGATATTGGTTTACGCCTGGTTAGTACCGGATACGTCATCGCGGTTGCATGTGGCATGGCCGATATTTTCGGCTTCGGTAGCAACAATTACCCTATCATACCGGTATTTGGCATCTATCAGCGGGTTGGGTTTATGTTTGGTGAGCTGGTTATCGCGATTGGTCTGCTCATGCTGATACCGTTTAAAAAACCTCAGCCCAATATTGGCGAGCTCCAATAATAAGTCTTACCTCAGGAAATAGTTCTTATCGCGCGACAGGTTTAATAATCCCCATAACTGCCAGCATCTCATCGTTGGTGGCAAATTTATGGGCTGGCAAACCAGATTTTTCAGCTTCCTTAGCTTCAGCTTCAATCAGCTTTTGCACATCAGATTTATGTATGATGGGCTTATCAAGCTTATCCAATTTAGCTGTAAATTCATTCAGGATACTGTTTGGGTCCATCAACCGGGGTGCAGATTGTAGATAATCCAGCACGGCTTTGGCACCATTTTCGCCATCCTTACGTGCTACACCCACTAACCCACTGCTAGCTTCACGTGACCAGCCTGCTACGAATACGCGGTCGGTTGGGCGGTTCAGATCTGGATCAAAGGCTTCGAACGATAACCCATCCACAGGGTGAAGAGGGGTTGGATTCTTGACAAAAGCATTATGCCGAACTGGTAATCCAAACGATTCATCCACCTTGTCACCGATGCAGAATATCACCGTATCCACATCCAGGATGCGCCGTGTACCCAATCGTTTGGCTTGAACTTCGCCTTCTGTGCATACCAGAGTGGTTTCCTCAACTTCCAAACCATTAACATACCCCTGTTCATTTCCTAATATGCGGCTGGGTGAAGCTAAAAATTCGAAATAGAAGCGGGTCTTCGAGACTGGTGGCAGTCCTTTGGGTAATGCGGATAGGATGAAGTCTTTCGCCTCATCCACATTCTGACCTACCTCATTTGCGATGGGTCGGGCACGCTCAATCTCAGAGAACAATTTTGCCAGATCCAAATTATGGACTACAATCTTTAGCTCTTCTTTTGAAAATTTAACTTCGCTTGGACCTCTCCGCACAACTGAGATGACCTCATCCACCTTCAGATCCCGGATTAACCAATGTGCCATATCTAGCATCACATTCCCCGCACCGATCAGCGCCACACGCTTGCCAATCCGGAAATCCTTTGTGCTGAATGGCGGCAGTAAATTGTAATGAAATACCAGGTCCTTGGCATGATAAACACCCACTATATTCTCACCTGGTAATCCCAACCACTTAGTCCCTTGCGCGCCAACGGTCACCAACAATGCCTGGAAGCCTAAGGCACGTAAATCTTGCAGGCGAATATCCCCCTCATCACCTACAATGACGTTGCCAAAGTAATCGATCGAGGGGAGCTCTAGGATTTGTTGGAACTGTTTGCGCAGGCCTTCTTTCATTTTGTACTTGTCAAAATAAATTCCGTATTCTGCCAGCCCCCCCGGGAGAATATCCCGATTCAGGAGCACAACATGTACATCATTCATGGCAAGGAGTCTGGATGCAAAGAGACCAGCTGGACCGGCTCCAATCACGGCAACGAGGTATCTCCCGAAAGTTTCCTCAGCCAAATTCTATTCTCCTCAAAAAAACGGCTTTCGCCGTCTTAGTATTTAAATCCAGCTCGCCTGCAAAATTGATTTCCATGGCAATTGATCATTCCCGCCAGAGCAAGCTCACCCTAATATTTTAGCGTGAGGGGGTTGATTACACAAGAGAAATCTACCAATTGGTTTTACCAATTTGCTCGTATACCCGTCCACATTAATAAGCTTTCCTAATCAGCCTGTTTGTGCTATATTCAGCCTATATACCTACAGGAGGTAACTCATGGATAATTCCAAGCTGAACCTTCCGGAACAAGAACTTGAACCTCAGCCAGAAGGCCAGCCTATACCTCAGCCTATACCTCAGCCTGAACCTCAAGCCGAGTATCAACCCATTCCCGAGTCGGAATCCAATAGTTATGTGAATGAAAGGATTAAGCGTGCATTCGACCGGCTGAAATTATTCTTCAGGGATACCCAAAACTATTACCGTCGTTCTCCGCGCCTTCAAAAGATCTCATATCAAGGAAAATATCTACCTGCCTTCTGGACGGTCGCGTGCATTTTCTCATTGATGGTAAATATAATATTAATTGCAATACTGATCTCATTTGGGCATAATTTCTTCGCATTTAAAGCCCTCGTTGCAGATGGCCTGGTAAATGAAACTTCCAACAGCCTGGCTATGATGGATAAAGCGCATATTGTCACTTCAGTCCCTGTTCAGACCACAGTTCGGCTGCAGGATACCCTACCGGTGGTGTTTGACCTGCCAATTAACCAGAGCACGCAATTGTCAATGGTACAAGATACCCGAATCTCCGGTGCAACTATTTACCTAAATGGTACAGCGGTATCAACCGATCTTACACTACCTGCAAAAACGCTCATCCAGGCAGACTTCGATATAACCATCCCTGTTAATACTACAGTTCCAATTAGTGTAACAGTTCCGGTTTCCGTGCAGGTTCCGGTGGACATTGCAATTAACCAAACCGATTTGCACCAATCCATTGTCGGATTGCAAGGAGCAATCGAGCCCTATCAAACTGTGATGAGTTCAGCATTCAATTCACCCAAAGAGTTTTCGTTATGCAACCAATGGTGGTCTGGTTGGATGTGTAACATCTTCTTTGGTAAACAATAATCCTGCTATTTCGAGAATGGCTGGCTTTCCACTCTAATTTAACAAAAATTCAAATTATTTATCCCATGAATAAATCAATCACCAAACTAACTCTTCCCAATGGCTTGCTGGTATTGTTGAAAGAGATACATACCTCACCCATCATCAGCCAATGGATCTGGTACCGCGTTGGCTCTCGAGATGAAGTTCCCGGACGTACGGGGGCTTCGCATTGGGTGGAACATATGCTGTTTAAAGGCACTCCTCAATATCCGCTGGGTGTGTTGGACCGGTTGGTTTCACGCGAGGGTGGTTATTTAAATGCCTTCACTTTCCTGGATTGGACATCTTTTTTTGAAACCTTACCTGCTGATAAGATCGACCTTGCCCTTCGACTGGAAGCAAACAGGATGTTCAATAGCCTGTTTGATCCCAATGAAGTCAGCTCCGAGCGCACGGTGGTAATTTCGGAGCGTCAAGGAAGTGAAAACGAGCCCCTTTTCCGCTTAAGCGAGGAGGTGCAATCCGCGGCATTCCGTGTCCATCCCTATCATCATGAGATTATCGGCGATTTGACTGACTTGTATTCGATGCAACGCGATGACATATACCGTCACTACCACAGTTACTATATTCCAAACAATGCTGTGCTATCCATCGCTGGAGATTTTGAGACCCAGGTCATGCTTGATCAAGTTCGTGAGCTCTACGAACCCCTCGCAGTGGGTTCACCACCACCGCGTCTGGCTCGCACTGAACCGCCCCAAGTGGGCGAGCGACGCGTGTCGGTGGAGGGACCTGGTGAGACAGTTTACCTCCAGGTTTCATATAGAGCACCTCGAGCGGATGATCCTGATTTCTTCGCCTTAAATCTACTGGACAGCTTGCTCACTGGTCCCACCAATCTGAATATGTTTGGGGGTGGTGTAACCAATAAAACCAGCCGCTTGTATAAAGCGCTGGTGGAGAAAGAGCTGGCAGTCAGTGTAAACGGAGGGTTGCAAGCCACGATTGATCCATATCTGTATACGACGGTGATCACAGTTCACCCCAAGCACACAGCCAGCGATTGCATCGCCGCCATGGAAGCAGAGATTGAAAAATTACAGGCTTCTCCTCCGCCCGTCGAGGAGGTTGAGCGAGCGTTGAAACAAGCGCGCGCCATATTTGCTTATGGTAGCGAGTCGATCTCAAACCAGGCTTTCTGGATGGGATTCGCTGAAATGTTTGCCACGGTAGATTGGTTCACCACATACCTTGAGCACCTGGCCGCGGCCACTCCAGCAGATGTTCAACGACTCACCCAAACATGCCTGCGACCACAGAATCGCACTCTGGGTGTATATCTTCCCAATGAAACTTCACATGCAAGGATGTAAGCGCTTATTGGCTATATAGGCATTAAATAGGAGCGATTGACATTGAACACCCATTCACTTCCAGGTCCTGATGATATTGTCCGGCGAGAACTCCCCAATGGCATCGTAGTCCTTGTCCGCCCAAATATCAGCAGTCTCTCAGTGGTGGTCACTGGATACCTTTATGCCGGTGCCATCTTTGAGTCGGATGACAAGCTTGGTCTGGCTAGTTTCACTGCCTTAGCTCTAATGCGTGGAACTGCCCAACGCGATTTTCAGCAAATTTATGACGCGTTGGAATCAAATGGTGCTAGTCTTGGCATCGACGGTGGCACACACTCGATTGGGTTCTATGGTCATGCTCTGGCAGAGGACCTGGATTTACTCACAGGGACTCTGGCAGAAACTATACGCCAGCCGATTTTTCCAACAGATCAGGTTGAACGCCTACGAGCTCAGCTACTCACCGGCCTGACTATCCGCGCTCAAGATACTTCTGAAGTTGCTTCCCTCACATTCGATGAGCTTCTTTATGCCGGGCACCCGTACAGCCGTCCTGAAGATGGTTACCCGGAAACGATTCGCTCGATTATGCGTGAGGACCTGGTTGCATTTCACGAGAAGCATTTTGGGCCAAAGGGAATGATCGTATCCATTGTCGGTGGTGTTGACGCGGAGCGGTCGGTAGATTCGGTCACTCGCTTTTTGGGTGATTGGGAAAACCCTAAACAGCCCAACCAGCCTAGCCTACCATCATTAAAGCCATTGAGTGAGATGATTTCCCGCCAGGTGAATATACCTGGCAAGTCTGAAGCGGATATTGTCATGGGAGTGGCCGGACCGCCCCGCCGCTCTCCTGACTTCCTTGCGGCCTCACTTGGGAATAATATCCTGGGGCAGTTCGGGATGTATGGGCGCATTGGTGAATCGGTTCGGGAGCGGTCGGGGCTGGCATACCATGCCTCGTCAGGCCTGAGTGGAGGGATTGGCCCGGGACCATGGCTTTTTATTGCCGGGGTTGATCCAAACAATCTCGAAAAAGTCATTGACCTAATTCGCCAGGAGATCGCCCGTTTTACCAGAGAGCCTGTCAACAGTGAGGAGCTTGCCGATAGCCAGGCAAACTATATTGGACGTTTGCCGCTCTCGCTTGAATCCAATGCGGGTGTAGCGTCTGCTTTGCTAAACCTGGAGCGTTACAGCTTGGGTTTGGATTATTACCTGCGCTATCCTGATCTGATCCGTGCGATAACTCCGGATGAAATCCTGGAAACCGCCCAGCGTTATCTCCACCCTGACCGCCTGGCGGTTGCTACTGCGGGATCTTTTGAAGCATCAAGTTGATCATACGGGTAAAGCGATGCCAAGTTTGAGAACGGGCGTTGACTTAATCGAGATTGACCGTTTTACTGCTGCCTATCACCGCTACAACCAACGATTGCTGCAACGCTTATTCACCTCCATCGAGCTGGCTGAAAATGGCAAGAATATGGCTTCTCTGGCAGCCCGATTTGCTGCCAAAGAAGCGGTTGCCAAAGCTTTTGGCACAGGCATTGGTTATATCTCATGGCATGATATTGAGATCTGTCGTGGTCAGTCAGGCGAGCCGGTTCTGAACCTTCATGGTCCCGCCCAGGAGTTGGCCAAGGAGCTTGACCTGATTCATTGGTCGCTTAGCTTGAGCCACACCCAGAACCATGCCATCGCATTTGTCGTTGCAATAAGCGAGTAATCGAAAAAGTGGACTACTCGCTGTTTAATAATATTGGTTTTGCTATTCGAGAAATTGACATGGCTGCTCGTCTAGCTCATCGAGAAAGGATTGAGGGATGGAACAGATATCTACCCCCTTGGAAAAGTTTCTTCAGCTTCTTCCATATATCATACCCATTGTCCTGCTTCAGCTAATCCTGATGATCGTAGCCCTGGTGGATTTGATCCGGCGTGAAAAGACGCGTGGACCCAAATGGCTCTGGGCGATCGTGATCGTCTTGGGTGAGCTCATCGGTCCGATCGTCTATCTCATCTTTGGGCGGGAGGAGTAGGATCATGATCGCAGTACGCACCGAGGATCTGCGCAAAGTTTTTGGGGCAGTACTTGCTTTGGATGGCTTGAACCTGAGCGTGGAGGAGGGCACCATCTTCGGTTTTCTCGGACCCAACGGGGCTGGCAAGACCACGACCATTCGCATCCTAACCGGTCTGGCGCATGCCACCAGCGGCCACGCCTGGGTGAACGGAAAAGAGGTGACTGCCAACCGGCATGAGATTGCCCGACTGGTTGGTTTCCTACCCGAAGAGCCAGCATTTTACACCTGGATGACCCCCCGTGAATTCCTGGATTATGTGGGCCGCGTGTTTGGTATGACAGCTGCAGATCGTTCCACACGGACAAAAGAGCTCCTGGCTCTAGCAGGCCTGGAAGAAGCAGCTAAAAGACGGATTGGGGGTTTCTCACGTGGCATGCGCCAACGACTGGCATTAGCCCAGGCGCTGATGAACCACCCCAAAGTGCTGTTTCTGGATGAGCCAGCGAGTGCCCTAGACCCCATTGGGCGTAAGGAAGTGCTTGATTTCATCGAACAGCTACGCGGGCAGTGCACCGTGTTCATGTCCACTCATATTTTGGCAGATGTGGAACGGGTTTGCGACACGGTGGGGATCATCAATTGTGGCAAGCTGGTGACTGCCGGCTCGCGGGAGGCACTGCTAACACAATATGCCATCCCTGCCTTTGAAGTGGAAGTGGATGCGCAGAGTGAGGCATTACTTAACTCGTGGATTGAAGCATTGCGGAGTGAGGTCTGGGTGAATACTATCTCACTTCAAGGGCTAATTACTCGGTTAATTGTGAATGATGTTGATGCAGCCAAGCGGGAATTGCTTGATTCAATTACCCATGCCGGACTGATCCTTACTCGGTATGAAGTCGTAAGGCCTTCGTTGGAAGATGTCTTCCTGAAGCTGGTTGGTCAGGAGGAGGCAGAGAAATGAGCTTATTCGTCGCCTTTCGCAAGGAGTGGATGGAATTAATCCGCTCATACCGTTTGCTGGTTGTGGCTATCGTGTTGGTGTTCTTTGGATTGACTTCTCCATTACTCGCCAAATTTACACCGGAGCTCATGACGCTAATCCCTACTGGTGGAATTACAATCCAAATGCCACCACCAACAGTGGCGGATGCCTTTGGCCAGTATATAAAGAACATGGCCCAATTCGGCATCATCCTGGCTTTGCTGCTCACGATGGGTGCCATTGCACAAGAGAAAGACAAGGGTACAGCTGCCATGATGCTGGTTAAGCCTTTGCCGCGGGGTGCCTTTTTAGGTGCGAAATTCCTTGGTCTGGCGGCGATTTTCGCTGTCTCACTGGCAGCAGCTGGAATCGCCTGTTATTATTACACCCTGATCTTGTTCGAGGCCATGGATATCCTGCACTGGCTGGTGCTGAATGTGCTCTTATTCGTATATACGCTGGTATTTGTGGCGATCACCTTATTCTGCAGCACTGTATCCAAATCACAAGCCGCAGCTGGTGGTATCGCTTTGGGCTTGATGGTCATCCTTGGGTTGATTGGTGCCATCCCAGGATTAGGAAAGTATCTGCCAGGTGAATTGATCACCTGGGGCACGCGCCTGATGTTTGGAGATACCACAATCTCCTGGACCGCATTTGCGGTTAGTATTGGTTTGATCGTGGTACCCCTATTAGCAGCCTGGCTGATATTCAAAAGGCAGGAATTGTAAAATTCTTGGACTACGATCGTGCAAAGTCGGCATCAGCCGATTTTGCTTTTATATTGCCAGGTATGTCATGGAGGTTCTCCCATTCTCCCTTGCTAAATCCCATATCTTAGCGGATAATATCCATCCAGGCGGGTGCTCTCCCCTTTCCCCGCATTTAGACAACTAAATATTGGATCTTTGCAATACCACTTTCCTTGCCAAAGGAGGCGTTATGTTATCCAAACTTCGTCGCGTGTTATTTTCCATTCTCAGCGTCATCATTGTGCTTGCTATTGTACTGGGGGCAGTTGGTGTTTACCTGACACGCAGCTCCTTTCCACGTACCTCGGGTGAAGTGAAACTGAGCGGATTGGATTTCACCGTTGATATCTACCGGGATAGCTACGGCATTCCAAATATCTACGCTCAGACTACCCACGATCTATTCTTTGCGCAAGGTTACGTCCATGCCCAGGATCGGTTTTGGCAGATGGACTTTTGGCGCCATATTGGCTCGGGCAGGCTATCAGAGATGTTTGGCAAGTCAGAGCTGGATACGGATACCTTCTTGCGCACGCTGGGTTGGGCGCGCGTCGCCCAGCAAGAGTTGGGTGCTTTGCCTGTAGATGAGCTACCACTCTTGCAGGCTTATGCGGATGGAGTGAATGCCTACCTGGCAGCCCACAAGGGTGCTGCATTAAGCCTGGAGTATGCGGTCCTCAAGCTGCTCACCCCTGGTTACAGCCCTGAGCCATGGCAGCCACTGAATACGCTCACCTGGGCGAAAGTCATGGCATGGGATTTATCCAGCCAGGGGGATCCAGAGATAGAGCATGCGATCTTATTAAAGACTTTAACCCCAGAACAAATCGCTGAGCTTTTCCCGCCTTATCCATCCGATCATCCAGTGGTGGTACCCAATTTTTCAATCGGTACCGCTCCCAGCGGCTCGATGGTTCAGTCGCAGGGAATCCAGGCATTAGTTGATCTGGCTCCAGCCTTCCAGAGCCTGGCTGCGAGCGTGGCAAAGGTAGAATCAGTCTTAGGTCCATCTGGCAATGACATCGGCTCCAATAATTGGGTGATTGCAGGCAGCCGAACAGCCACAGGTAAACCATTCCTCGCCAATGATATGCACCTGAGCGAGCAGATGCCCTCCATCTGGTATGAGGTTGGCTTGCACTGCACACCCAAAGGTCCAGACTGTCCGTATAATGTCGTTGGTTTTTCTTTTGCCGGAGCACCTGGTGTGATTGTTGGACACAATGACCGCATCGCCTGGGGCTTTACCAACGTGGGACCCGATGTGCTGGACCTGTACATTGAAAAAATCAACCCTGATAACCCCAACCAATATGAAGTTAATGGTCAATGGGTGGACATGACCCTGGTGCAAGAGACGATAAATGTGGCTGGGGCGGAGTCCGTTGAGCTTACCGTACGCTACACACGGCATGGTCCGGTGATTTGGGATAATCCGGATGAGCATAAAACCGTTCAGGAAAAATGGGGGGTCGAACTCCCTGCTAACTTTGCCATCTCTATGCGCTGGACTGCCCTTGAGCCAGGCAGTACAATATTAGCCGTTTTAAAATATGACAAAGCTCAGAATTGGGATGAGTACCGCCAGGCAGCTGCATATTTTACGGTGCCATCACAAAACATGGTCTTTGCCGATATTGATGGCAATATTGCTTACCAAACGCCCGGCAATATTCCCATCCGCTTGCCTGGTTATAATAGCAATTATCCTGTCCCAGGCTGGACGGATGAGTATGAGTGGCAGGGGTATATCCCATTCGACCAGCTTCCCAACGCTTTTAACCCGCCTGAGGGATACATTACCAGCGCCAACAATGCAGTGGTAGGTTCAGATTATCCTTATCCCATCACCGATGAATGGGATTATGGTTTCCGCGCGGCGCGCATTGTTCAGATGATCGAAACCGCCCCTAGCCTGATTGATGCAGCTTACATCCAGAAAATCCATGGGGACGACTATAATGCTTCAGCTGCCTATATGGTTCCCTTGCTGATGCAACTCTCGCTACAAGATGAACATCTAATCGAGGTGCGCGATATGCTCACCGGGTGGGACTATCAGAATCAAATGGACCTGGTCGCACCCGCAGTATATAATGCTTTCTGGCGTACAGTTTTGGGGCAAACTTTCCATGATGATTTACCGCAGGATTATTGGCCGGGTGGTAATGCTGCCTGGTTCGAGGTCATGCGCCGCCTTGTCCAGACCCCTGACAGCACCTGGTGGGATGATAAAAACACCTCAACGGTTGAGACCCGTGATGATATCCTGAGGCAGGCATTCTCAGATGCCGTGGCTGAATTGGAACAATTGCTCGGTAAAGATACCTCACGTTGGACGTGGGGTGACCTGCACACCGTCACGTTCCATAACCAGTCGCTGGGTACCTCTGGTATTGCCCCCATCGAGGCTATCTTCAACCGGGGACCCTATCGCACATCGGGTGGCAGCTCAATCGTCAATGCAACCGGTTGGAATGCGGCTGAAACAGATCCAGCTATAACCTACCAGGTCATTTCATTACCCTCGGAGCGGATGATCGTCGATATGAACAACCTTCCGGGATCCCTATCCGTAATCACAACCGGTGAGTCGGGTCATGCGTTCCATACCCATTATGCTGACCAGGCAAACCTATGGCGCACTATCCAATATCATCCCATGTTGTGGGAGCAGCAGCAGGTGGAAAGTGCTGCCAAAGCGCACCTGGTCTTGACACCATAGAGGCTTACTACCGAGGTTCAGTGTATTTGAAACCCATCCATATCTCGGTTGAGTAAGATTTTTCTAGACGAATCCAGCAAACTTATGGTATACTCCAACCCGCTCCCGCCTAAGGCGGGAGCGGTTACGCTTGCTTGCAGGCGAAAACATATCCCACACGCTTTCTGACCAACCGGTGCGTGCCGCAGAATAGGTGAGATGACGTCTCACTGGCGGTTCCGGCTGGAATGAGGAAGGCGGAGGAAAAACGCAAAAGGAGAAATAAGAATATGTCAGTCGTTCCCATGAAGTCATTATTGGAATCAGGTGTCCACTTTGGGCATCGCACCCATAAGTGGCACCCAGCCATGAAGCCGTATATTTTTACCGAACGCAATGGCATTCACATCATTGATCTACAAAAAACCTCAAAAGCATTGGACACCGCGTACAACGTCGTCCGTGATACTGTTGCGGATGGTGGGATTGTGTTGTTTGTAGGTACCAAACGCCAGGCTCAGGAAACAATCCAACTCGAGGCAACCCGCGCCAGCATGCCTTACGTGACTGCACGATGGTTGGGTGGCACATTAACCAACTGGCGCACCATTCGCCAGAGGATTAACGAGCTCGAGCGCCTGGAGCGCATGCGCGACAGTGGTGATTTTGGACGCATTACCAAGAAAGAGGGGTTGATCATCATGCGTGAGATCGAGCGCTTGGATGGCCTTCTAAGCGGTGTGCGCAAGCTGGTCCGACCGCCAGACATGCTATTTGTGGTTGATGTTTCGCGCGAATTTACCGCCATTCACGAAGCGAACCTGCTTCGTATCCCCGTCGTTGCCATGGTGGATACAAACTGCGATCCATCCAATGTGGATTATGTCATCCCATCCAATGATGATGCCATTCGGGCCATCAAACTCGTGGTTGGTAAAATCGCCGATGCTGCCATGGAAGGTTTAGGAGCACGCAAGGAAGAGATCATTGAGGAAGAAGTACGCACTGTTGCCCGGGCGGCAGTGGAAGAAGCTGAGCTATCCGATGAAGAGCTTCTCGGTGAAGCCACACTGGCAAAGCTGGTTCCCCACTCTAAGGACATCCCTGAAGCTGAGATTGAAGAGATCGCAGAAGAGTTGGAAGAAGAAAAAAGCGAAGAATTCGAGCTTGCAGAGGAAGAAGTTCGTGAGCTAATTGGTGTAGAAGAGAGCGAAGAGCCGGTAGCTGAAGAAGAGATTGCAGCTGAAGAAGAGACCGCAGAGTTGGTTGCCGAAGAAGAGACCGCAGAGCCGGTTGCTGCAGAAAATATGACTGAAGAGTTGGCAGCTGTGGAAGATGAGACAAAACAGTCGGTAACTGAAGCTAAAGAGACTAAAAAATCGGCAACTAAAACCAAAAAGACCAAAGTGTCGGTAACTGAAGACGGTGAGACCGAAAAATCGGCAACTGAAGCTAAAGAGACCGAAGCGTCGGTGACTGAAGAAAAAAAACCGAGGAAGAAAAGTAGGCGGCGAGAGGAATAATCATGGCAATCGGTATCGAACTAATCAAGCAATTACGTGAAGAGACTGGAGCAGGCGTCTTGGATTGTCGTAAGGCTCTCGAAACTTATAATGGCGATTTTACCAAGGCGATTGAATACTTGCGTGAAAAAGGCCTAGCAAAAGCCGCCAAGCGAGCTGACCGTGAGGTCTTGGAAGGCATGTTGGAGTTATACTCTCATGGTAATGGGCGCGTGGGTGTGATGGTTGAAGTAAATTGCGAGACAGATTTTGTCGCCCGTTCAGCGGCATTCCGCAAGTTCGCGCATGAGGCGGCATTACAGATTGCAGCTGGTGCCCCCAAGTGGATTCGTGTGGAAGATATCCCGGCTGAGGTATTGGATCAGGAACGCGAGAAAGCGCGTAACCTCGCTCTGGCAGAAGGAAAGTCGGAAAAAGTGATCGAACGGATAGTGGAAGGCAAATTGGAAAAGTACTATAATGATAGCTGTCTCCTACGACAAACCTACATCCGTGATGAAGAAATTACCCTCGAGGATCTGCGCAACCAAAACATTGCCGCCATCGGTGAGAACATCGTCATTCGAAGATTCGCCCGCTGGGAAGTGGGCGAAGATGCTCAATCATAGTAAAAATTGCCAACCTTCGGGTTGGCTTTTTTGTTAAAATAATATAGACAGAATAATCATGATCCACGCAACCAGCACTTGACTTGACCCCGGAGGTCCTGATGGAACGAACGATAAAATACAAACGCATTTTGCTCAAGCTGAGCGGTGAAACACTGGGTGGGGCAGATGGATTAGGGATCCACCCCGACCAAGCGGAATTAGTGGCGAAGATTATCGCCGAGGTGCGCCAGGAAAATGTGGATGTGGCTATTGTTATTGGTGCTGGAAACCTTTGGCGAGGGCGTACCGGCATACAGCGCGGTATGGACCGTGCTACGGCAGATTACATGGGCATGTTAGCCACCGTGATGAACGCACTTGCCCTGATGGATGCCATGGAACGGATGGGCATGTATATCCGCGTCCAATCTGCGGTAGAAATGCGGGCTGTAGCTGAGCCGTATATCCGGCGCAGAGCAATACGTCACCTAGAAAAAGGTCGTGTGGTAATTTTTGGTGGGGGAACGGGCAACCCTTATTTCTCAACCGATACCGCCGCAGCACTAAGAGCCATGGAAATTGGTGCAGATGTGCTGATCAAAGCCACCAAAGTTGATGGAGTGTATGACTCAGACCCGATTCGGAATCCCAAGGCAGTGCGCTTCGACCACCTGACACATATGGAGACGATTAATCTCCGGCTGGAAGTAATGGATAGCACTGCCATCTCCCTGTGTATGGACAACAACCTGCCCATCCTGGTACTCAATATGTGGCAACCCGGTGCGTTACTAAAAGCAATTTATGGCGAGCCGGTTGGTACCCTGGTAAGCTCGGAATAATCACTGAGTAGTGGACCAAGCTGACCTCCATTCTAAGGTGGGCAGTACTTCAAGTCGTTCGATAGCCCATGGAAAAACGGAGATTTTATCATATGACCCGAAAATGGAGGCAAAGGATGGGGAAAGTATCATCATTGTCTCTTCTCTATGATTTACCCTTTTCTCTGTGACTATTTTCGAGTATGCTATAGGGAGAATATTAACCCAAACCCAGGCATTAGATTTGATACTTTGCTTGTCAACGATCGTCAGATATGGAGGCCTCTATGCTCAAGGAAGCACATAACGAAGCTGAAGAACGCATGAAAGGAGCACTTGAGGCGCTAGAAGAAGATCTGGCAGGAATTCGGACTGGACGAGCCTCCCCGGCATTGGTCGAGAAATTATCGGTCGAATACTACGGGATGCCGACACCTTTGATGCAACTGGCTACCATCAGTATTCCTGAATCGCGGATGATCATGATCCGTCCATTTGATGCAACCACATTGCGCAACATTGAACGGGCGATCCTGGCCTCTGACCTTGGACTGACACCCAACAACGACGGTAAGGTAATTCGTTTAAATCTGCCACCGCTGAATGAAGAGCGCCGGCATGACCTGGTTAAGCTGGTTCATAACCGGTTGGAGGAAGCGCGCGTGGCAGTGCGTAACGTCAGGCGGGATGGGATTAAGGACTTGCGTGAATTCGAACATGAGAAATTGATCTCTGAGGATGAGCTAGAGGAAGGGGAAGAAAACCTACAAAAGTTGACCGATAAATATATCGAAGAGGTCAACGAAGTTGGAGTGCGTAAAGAAAAGGAAATTATGGAAGTATGAGCCCGGAAAAGAAGGACGCTCTGCCGGAAAAAATCCCCACCCATATTGGGATCATCATGGACGGCAATGGGCGTTGGGCATTGGCGCGCGGTTTACCGCGTATGGCGGGTCACCGGGCAGGCACCGAAAACCTGCGCCGGATCATTGAAGCTTGCATTGAGTTTGGCATCAAATACCTGACGATCTATGCCTTTTCAACCGAGAACTGGGGGCGACCCAGCGAAGAAGTGCAGGGATTGATGCGGATATTTGAGAATGTGATCGATAATGAGATCCAAGAGCTGCATGATCAGGGGGTCAAATTGCGCCATCTTGGACGTTTGGACCGTCTGCGTCCATCCTTTCGTAAAAAAGTGGTGGAAGCCATGGAATATACGAAGGACAACGATCGCTTGATCCTGAATATCGCATTTAATTATGGCGGTCGTGACGAGATTGTGTGTGCCATCCAGGCAATGATCCGGGATGGGGTAGAAGCTGAGCAGGTATCAGATGATCTGGTGAGCCAATATCTGTTTACAGCCGGAGTTCCTGACCCAGACATGATCATACGCACTTCGGGTGAACTGCGTGGCAGCAACTTTCTTATCTGGCAGGGAGCTTATTCAGAGTGGTATTTCCCCGCCACGTACTGGCCAGATTTCGACCGGCATGAACTGCTGAAAGCAATCGAGGAATTCAGCCAGCGTGATCGACGCTACGGTCTAACCACAGAACAGCTCAAACGCAAGAAAGCCCATGCTCGTTAAGCGTTTATTGGTGACAATTATCCTATTGCCCGTTGGGATGGCAGCTATTTTGGCTGGTGGTTGGTATTTAACTGCTCTTGTGGCTGTCTTTATGGGCCTGGCAGCCTGGGAATATGTAAATCTATTTCGTGTGGGTGGTCTCCAACCTGCGAGGGCTTTGATAATTGGTGGCACATTACTCTTCCTGATTGGGCGCAATATAAATGGATTTGATAGTGCCCCATGGATGATCAGCTTGTTCATCCTGCTCAGTATGACCTACCATCTAGTTGCCTACGAACGCGGTCGTGATCAGGCAGGGACTGATTTTGCAGTGACGATAGCGGGAATGTTTTATATTGGTTGGTTTGGTGCCTACTTCATCTCCTTGCGCAACCTCCCCGAAGGTAAGTGGTGGATCCTGGTCGTCCTTCCAGCCGTCTGGTTTGCAGATACAGGTGCGTACTTCATCGGGAAAAGGTTTGGCCGTCACAAGCTCAGCCCGCGCTTGAGCCCCAAGAAAACCTGGGAAGGTTATCTTGGTGGCATCGTCGTGGGAGTGATTCTGACCGCCCTGTTTGCCGCTATCTGGCGGGTTGGAGCTGGTCCAAATTCTGGCATTACAGTACTGCGGGGAGCCCTCATGGGGCTGGTGATGGGCATCTTCCCAACCCTGGGTGACCTGGGGGAGAGCATGATTAAGCGCCAAATGGGGGTTAAAGATTCTGGAAATATACTGCCCGGTCATGGAGGAGCGTTTGACCGGATCGACTCATGGTTGTGGGCTGTGGTGATGGGATATTACTTGATCGTCTGGTTGTGGAGCTGACCAGCAGTCTTGGGGCACGCACGAGTAGCTTAGTGGTGCGTGGTCTTTCTGGCACCGTCCGCCAGATAAATTCCACGCATCGTTGGGAGAAACTGCGTAAGATCAGTGCGATTGAATATTAGATTCTGTGATAATACCTTGAAAGTATCTGAATACAAGGCTATAACTACCTATCAGATTGCCGCCCAACCAACGAAAAAGCGCTGAGTCCATCGAATCACTTTTAGCGTACAAAGTGGCGAGAAAGTCCTTTTAAAAGTAAATTTGGATATTGGATGCAGCAATTATCGAAAATAAATAGGCATTGGAGCATTGTTTTGGTGCTCACCTTGGCAGTTGTAATAAGCTGGAATTATTGGCTTCCAATTGCTGAAGATTTTTACAACCTAGTCACCCCAGCTGACGAAAATCGCCAAGTTGCGCTGCGTAATGTGGATTTTTTCGCCTATTACAACGCTGGGGCTCGATTTGAAAATGGGGCAAATCCTTATTTTTATGGGGACCCAGCAATTAGAAATTTCTCGGATTATATTTACCCACCCACTTTGTTGCCCCTCTATGGCCTTATTAGCAACCTAGAGTATGATCAAGCCCGATTATTATGGGTGGGGTTATATTTTACAGGTTATGCCCTTTGTTTTACCTTTCTACTGTTAGCCGCAAGGAAAGAGCTTCGCTCTATTTTATTCTCCTGTGGGTTGGTGTTAACGAGTGCTTCTTTCCCACTGCTGATGCACATCCATAACGGACAATCAGATGTCCTGGTAATCAGCATGGTGTTGATCGGATATGTTGCATACATCAAGGGATTTAAAACAGGTTCAGC
>JBAPSY010000125.1:0-1568 GCA_049281855.1 Anaerolineales bacterium | reverse complement strand
GGCATATCTTCTCCAGAATAATATCCCAATGAACCACCCAAAGGTACTGGCTCGACGACATGCACATGGGGTAAGTCACGTGACAGCTGGCGGATTTTCTCGCGTTCCGTTGCGAACAGGCGATTATCCCAAAAGTGATTGGGATGCAGGCGGACTAGTAACTGACTCGGAGAAGAGAGAGCGTCGCCCGCGACCAGGCGGGCAAGAGCTTCAATATTCTGATAGTTAGGTGAAAAGCTGACAAAGCTGGCAGCGTAAGTAAGCAGCTTACGTTTGGGGTCAAGACCATGCAGGTGGAAATATTCCTCACGAGTCAGCTGCCACTGCTTGCGGAAATAACCATCGTAAGACGGGATGCCTCCGATATTCACCCGATCCGGTGACCAATCCGAGCCAAGCACCAGCTCATCCTTCTGGACCTGCGACCAGCAAGTGATATGATCGACTGGGGCACCCGGGATGCTGTAACTGCTGGGATTATCCCACCCGACCCCAACAGCCGCGGTTGGGATGTGCAGGCGAATAGCCTCTCGCAACAGGTAACGATCCATACGCCAACCGGGAGTGCTAGCGATCACCAAGTTAGGCTGGTATCGATGAAACAGATCAGAGTAAATGTTTGGAACATAGCGCATCTGCAAATTGACCAGTGACCGCCTTGCCCTGCGTGACTTGCGCAACAAACGGATGGCCGCTCGCCCGACGGGCATAAGCAGGCGGCGTTTCCAGCCTTCCTCGACGGCGATCTGGTCAATGTAGCTATCCATAGCCTGGGTGTTGATAAGGTTAGAGCTTCCCACCCGGCGCAGTGTCTGGAGCCACCATTGAATTTCAGGATTGACGCCTCGGGCATAGGCATTTGCCTGATCAAGGCGAAGACCTTCAACGATCAACCCAGGACGACCGAACCGATTTTGGATCTGTGCCTTGAGGGCATCATCGGTCAATAAAATCACCTCTAACCCTGCCTCAAGCAGAGTTGAGACGACATCGGATTGTAGGAAATATACGATCGCCAGACCGTGATCGGCACTGATGAATACCCTGCGGGGGTGGGGATCTGAGGGGCTTTTCCTGATCGGGGGTAGAGCCATGCTTAACCTTCGTAATACCAGCTAAAAATTCGATCGTAAAGCCCAAGAAGGAGGCGTTTAATAAGGCTGAAATTTAACAACCGCTTCGAGAGTGGGTTGGATTGGCTGGATTTCCCCTTCTGCAACTCAGAAGGGTCGTGGATCCAGTCAAGTCGATTGCTCATATTTTGAGCCAGGAATTCAACCGGCATCAGGCGCAGGTAGCCAGCTTCGTTTATACGCTGGTCAAGCTGGCGCACCTGACCCATTGGACGATCCATACTGAAAGGCAGGAATTGCTGGATGACAGATTTATAGGTGACGAACTGCCAGTGGCTTCCACCTGCCTGGACTGTCTCGCCTTGATAGCTGATGCGAACATCTTCGGTATTCTCATAACGCTGGCGGACTTCCGGCTCAGGAGTGCCGAGACTCATGTCAAAGGCTTTAAAAGCCTCCCAAGGGATGAATTGACCACGCTGGAGAGTCGCTTCG
>JBAPSY010000124.1:0-2270 GCA_049281855.1 Anaerolineales bacterium | reverse complement strand
TTGTTGGAGGCAACAGCCGAAGTGTCGTATTCAGAGCCAAATGGGGAGCCCAGCGACATGTTGATCACATCCAGGTGATCGCTAAGATTGCCATCACCGTTGGGATCCACAGCCCATTCGATGGCCTGTTCGGTTACCTCTGTAGAACCTTCGCAGCCGAAGACACGCAGCGAATACAGCTCAGCTTTGGGTGCGACGCCGGGTCCAATACGGAATTTGTCAATATAAGCGCTCGATGTCAGATCTTTCAGAGCCGCATAGGTATCAGCGCCGGACTCCTCATAGGCAGTGCCATCGGTATTGACGCCAAACCCAGCCGCGGTACCGGCTACATGGCTGCCATGTCCGTAGCAGTCCATCGGATCTGGATCGGGAGCGGGAACAGGGTCATAGCTGGACGAAGCTGGATCGGCGTTGTATGTATCACCGACAAAGTCCCATCCGCCGACTACTTTGGCGGTAGGGAAAGCATTGACTGGCTCATCCAATGTGGTAAAGTCCTGTCCGACATAGATACCATCTCCACCGAAATTGGTGTGGATGTAGTCAATCCCAGTATCAATGACCCCGATTTTGATGCCAGCACCTTGATAGTTGCCTAAGCCACCCCAGACCTGTGGTGCACCAATCAGTGGCACGCTGGTGGTGTGATCGATCGTCTTGGGAATGATGGGATGAATCGCTTTCACACCGGAGATTGAGGCTATCCTTTTCAGACCGTCTACGTCAACATGGAGCCAAATGCCATTATATACTTTTTGGGTGCGGAAGAGTTCAGTGGCTTGAACGCCACTGGCTTGCAAATCCTCCATGAAAACTGTTTGTTTTTGCTGAATGACATCGATCTGATTGATGGTAAGTGCAATTGCCTGCGTATCCGCACTTTGTGCATAGATCAACGCCGCAGGTGGATCTTCCAGTTCCACTACTACGCCTAGGGGACCTTTGATGCCTCCTAATGGACCGTAATAATTTTGGACGTCATCCAAACTAACCGGGGTGACTTCCACTTTTTCCCTACCGGTAGGCGGAATATTTTCCGCTCGCGCTACGCCGATCACCTGGGAAAAGACCATAACTAAAGCAATCATGGCCGCAAAAAGGTGAAATAGTCTTGTGGAAACATTTTGTGTACGCATTTGTCATACTCCTCGAACTTTTGGTTTGTTTTTTAAATGGTAGGAGCCAGGAATAGAAACTGCACAAATTTTATTTAAAATTTTGTTCTCTCACCTCCTTGAATGTAAGGTCACCATCTTTCTATTGCCCACAATAAACAACTGGCATTTTTAGCTAAAAGTAAATAAACCTGGTGATCGATAAGGCATATACCTTGTTATGGAGTATATCATGGAGCGCAAGACCATACAAATTCTGTAAACCAAATTCACATTTACCAATATGGATAAACCTGGGTAACAATAATAGTTATGTACCTATTATGATGGTTATTTCATTTTTATCAATAAGGAATATTGCGCCAGTGCAAGGGAAAAAATCACGAAAAGTGCAAGAGAATACCGCGATCAGTCCAAAGAATTACGTGTATTTACATTCTCCTCAAAAATATCCCAGTATCCTTTATCAAGCTCATCATCAGAAAGATGAGCATAGCGTTGTGTAACCGAAATATTCTTATGCCTGGCCAATTCTTGCGCAAGTTTTAAATTACCAGACGCCCTGAGAACCACAGTGACAAAATAATGACGGAATGAATGGGGGGTTATGGTTCCGACTGCCTCATTACCAAGAGCCTCACAAACCCGTTGAGTGACAATGTTTCTGCCCGTGGTAGTGGTGATGGGTTTGATTTTTCTTCCCGCACCACGGTCATGCCTCGCAAAGAGAGGAAGCGATCCTAGAGTTCTACCTGATGCCCCATCCAAGCCAGCTCGAATTGTGAGGTAATCTTTTATTGCCCCAAGGCTGCGCCTTGAAAAGCGGACGACAGCTTGTTGGTTTCCCTTTCCAATTATGAGAGCTCGCCCCTCATTCCAATCAACATCACCCCTACGTAAAGCACATGCCTCATGAACTCGTAATCCAGTATCTGCCAGTGTAAGCAAGAAAGCTCGATCACGCAGGTTAATCATTTGGGCAGTTATCTCTCTTACGGGAAAAGTTGCAATATTATTTGCATATTCCAATATTTTTTCAATATTATTATAGGGAAATTGAGGTAAGCGTTGACCAGGTTTTCGAGCACGCTGCCTTATTAAAAGGCGAATACGAGGAAGGTTGATTTCGCATAGTCTTTCAGCGGATAAATA
>JBAPSY010000123.1:0-22545 GCA_049281855.1 Anaerolineales bacterium | reverse complement strand
CTGTAAACCGTGGCACAATCTCATCCAATATTTCTTCTTCATTTGGCTCATAGATATAAGCTGCCGAAATTTTCTTCATCTGTTCAAATGCTATGACTCTTCCCTCGCCAATACCAATTTCCAATGGGAGAAGTTGTTTCATCGAGGGAACTTGTTTTACCATATTGATAAAATCTGTATAGACCAGATAAACACGGTCCGCGTTCCCACTTAAGAATTCATCCACTGCCAACCGACCAATCGCTGATACATCTGCGAAGGACGGGGATGCTGGCAAGTGACTGAACTCTGCAATCACATTTTTTCGTCGCCGAACCAGCATATCCCGACCTTTGCGACCAATCGATATGTAGCTGACTGGAATCTCCTTAGAATTAAATCGTTGCAATGCAAAACGCACGATATTGGAGTTATAGGCACCTGCAAGACCACGATCGCCAGTTACCAATACAACCAATTCATTTCGATCTTCAGCTCGTGGAGTTAAAAGGGGATGCAGAGAAGCACGTCCAGGTTGACCAGCTATATGTGTTAACATTTGCCATGCTTTAGTCGCATAAGGTCGTGTCCGCCACATCGTAGCCATCGCTTTACGCACATTGCTAGCACTGACTGCCTGTAGCGCCCTGGTCACCTGAGCAATATTTTTTACACTACGTATTCGTAGACGGACTTCCCTAGTATTCGCCATGATTCATTGTCCAGAATAATTTTACTGCCAGGTGGATATGAACGCAGTCAATGCCTGGACAAATTGTTCTTCCGTCTCCGGGGTGATTCGTTTTTCTTCGTTAATTGCTTTTCCAATTTCTGGATGTGAGGTATCCATGTGTCTCAACAATGAGGTTTCCCATTGCCGCATTTGGTCGAGAGGCACATTATCTGCATAACCACGTGTACCAGCAAAGATTACGGTCACCTGGTTTTCTAGAGACAAGGGTTGATACTGAGGTTGCTTTAAGATTTCCTGGAGATGCTGCCCGCGATTCAACTGAGCTTGGGTGGCTTTATCCAAATCCGAACCGAATTGAGCAAATGCCGCCAGTTCACGGAATGCTGCCATATCCAATCGCAGGCGTCCAGCTACCTGGCGAAACGCCCTTGTTTGTGCATCACCACCGACTCGTGATACAGAAAGTCCTACATTTACAGCTGGTCGAATGCCAGCATAAAACAGATTACCTTCCAGATAGATTTGTCCATCCGTGATCGAAATTACATTGGTAGGAATATAAGCAGATACGTCCCCAAGCAACGTTTCGATGATTGGTAATGCGGTTAGTGACCCTCCGGAACCCTTTAGTTTCTCAGCTTTGAGCTCGGCAGGGTTTTCCATTGTCTTAATCGCCTCAGCAACATCGTGACGAGCCAATGGTCCACCAAAGAATTTTCCATCCAAGGCATCTTTCATTTCTGCAGAAGATCCAATGAAATTTTTCTTCACAATTACATATTTATCCGCCAAGCGGGCAGCACGTTCCAACAATCTCGAATGTAAGTAAAAAACATCGCCAGGGTAAGCCTCACGTCCAGGAGGACGTCTTAGCAGCAAGGATACCTGACGATAGGCCCAAGCATGTTTCGAAAGGTCGTCATAAACGCACAAAGCATCACGACCTGTTTCCATAAATTCTTCACCAATTGCGCAACCAGCATATGGAGCAATATACTGTAGGGCAGCTGGTTCGTCAGCGGCTGCGACAACAATAGTCGTGTAGTCCATCGCACCATATCGTTCCAACATTGCCACAGTCCGAGCAATTGCTGCTTTCTTCTGTCCAATCGCAACATAGATACAATATAAATCTTTTCCTTTTTGGTTGATGATCGTATCAAGTGCCAAAGCTGTTTTTCCAGTTTGGCGATCACCAATGATGAGCTCACGTTGCCCACGTCCCAGAGGGATCATTGAGTCAATTGCTTTAAGACCGGTCTGGACTGGTGTATCAACATCCTTCCTCTCAACCACACCCGGGGCAATCCGCTCAATCGGACGGAAACTGTTGGTTTTGATGGGTCCTTTTCCATCAATTGGAATACCCAGAGCATTAACGACTCGACCTACCATTCCATCACCAACAGGAACCGATGCAATTCTACCAGTCGATCGAACTAACATTCCTTCAGCGATCTCTGAGTATTCCCCCATAATAATGACACCAACGTTGTCTTTTTCAAGGTTGAACGCAATACCGATAACACCATTTGCAAATTGGACCAGTTCCTGAGATTTTACATCCACCAACCCACGGACGCGCGCGATGCCATCTCCTGCTTCAGTGACATTACCAACATCGCTTAGTCCTAATTCTGGTTGGTAAGTTTCGATTCGCTTTTGAATATCAGCCGTAATTTGTTTTATTAAATCTGTCATGAGCCCTCCGACGGTTCGATTACTCGGTCAATGCTGCGACTGTACTCGTATCCAACCGGTCGATTAATGCTATCAATAAACGGACTGCATTGTCATAGTCTTGTCGATGAATAATCGAGCTATGAGAGTGTATATGACGAGCAGCAACTCCGATCACAATTGTAGGCACCCCAATGCCATGCAAGTGGATCACTCCACCATCTGTCGCTCCACCTTCAATAGCTGACAATTGTAAAGGAACACCGATTTGCTTTGCGGTATCAAGTACTAAGTCCCTGAACCGAATATTCGGTATCATCCGAGCGTCAAAGAGGACAACCGTAGGTCCCTGACCTAATTTAATGGAAGACTCATCCGGTTTTATTCCAGGTACATCGCCTGCGATATCTGATTCTAAAACAATGGCGACGTCCGGATCTACCGCCCTTACACTGGTTGTTGCACCACGAATACCTACCTCTTCCATCACCGTTGCCACCCCGAATACAGTGTTCGGGTGATTTTTTTGTTGAAGCTCTTGCATCGTGGAAATCACCAGTGCTGTACCTACACGATCATCAAATGCTTTGGATAGGTAAGTATTTCCTCCTGCTAATTCAACAAAGTCGGCACGTGGAATAATTGGATCCCCAAGCTGAATTCCAGCTGCTTCCACCTCGTCCTTGTTTAACGCACCAATATCAATGTACATGTCTTTACGTTTGACGACTTTATCACGTTCATCTGCAGGTAATAAATGAGGCGGTTTAGCACCAATGACTCCCACTACATCACCTTTTTTGGATTGAATAATGACACGTTGACCTAGAAGAACCTGATCAAACCATCCTCCGAGTGGAATAAATTTTATAAATCCTTCAGGTGTGACCTGTTTTACCATGAAACCGATTTCATCCATGTGTCCTGCAAGCATAACCCGAGGTTTCTCGGAAGTTCCTTGCTTGCGACATATCACACTCCCAATCTTATCTTGTGTCAGCTCCCCATATTTTTCCAAGTATTTTCGAATGACAGCCCGGATAGGCGTTTCGTAGCCAGATACTCCCGGCGTTTCGGTTAGTTCTTTAAGCAAATTTAATGTAAAATCCATTGGAGATATACCTCAGAATTCATGGATAAAAGCGGTCAAATGATACCTGAAAGAATCATTCTTGTCTAGTTATTCACGATCAGCACCTTCCGGATATAATTTCACATTCATAATTTTAAAGGATGAGGAGAAAAGCACAATGATCCATATAATTACAGATACAACCTCCGGGTTGCCTCAAGAAATCTCCGAACGGTATCATATTCCCGTTATTCCGCAAATTATAAATTTTGGCACCAAGTCTTACTATGAAGGGGTTGATATTGATAACCCAACGTTTATGAAGATGCTTACAGAATCACATGAGCTTCCAAAGACGGCTGCTCCGCCACCTGAATTATTTATTCTAGAATTTAATAAACTTGTGCCATCTGGAGGAACAATTTTCTGCATTCATCCCTCTGCGGATATAAGCGGTACGGTTCGGTCAGCAATCATGGCAGCTCAAGAATTTCCATCAGCGGATATTCGAGTTATTGACACGCGTACTGTTGGCAGTTCACTGACCACATTGGTACAGCTAGCTGCTGAATGGGCATCCAAGGGAGAAGACGCCGATACGATTGAGAAAAGAATAAATCAAATGATTCCACTAAATAGGATCTATTTCCTTGTGGATACTCTGGAATACCTTGCAAAAGGTGGAAGAATAGGCGGTGCAGCAGCACTCATGGGAAGCGTATTAAAAATCAAGCCTATCTTGTCATTAAAAGATGGGCGAGTAGAGCAGTTCGAGAAGGAGAGAACCCAGAAACGTGCTATCAATCGGCTCGTTGAATTAGTTAAAACCCAAGCTGCAAGGAATGGTGAAGCGTATATATCAGTGATGCATGCCGCAGTTCCCAATTTAGCACAGGAATTTGCAAATATTTTGTGTGGCGAATTTGGGCTAAGTAATATACCGATCCTTGATGTACCACCAGCGATTGTTACCCATGGGGGTCCCGGAATTATCGCTGCAGCATTCTTCACCAGCGCGATGTGATAAACCAGTTTTGGATATTTAACGGCTCAACGTCTTTTTCTGACTTTAGTCTATTATAAGAACCATCAGGCAGCATTTTACGCGCCTTAATGTTGTCCTTCATATAGTAACTCAAAATATCATCGCGAATATGTAGGATCATCTGTCTATCTTGAACTGGAAACAGAACCTCGACACGACGGTCGATATTTCGAGGCATCAAGTCTGCACTACCAAGGTAGATTTCTTCATTGTCTCCATTTTTAAAATAATATATGCGACTATGCTCTAAGAAACGACCAACAATGCTCGTCACTTGAATATTTTCGCTAATCTCAGGTATTCCAGGTCTCAAGCAGCAAATCCCTCTGACAAATAAATCGACCTTTACCCCGGCTCGAGATGCTGAATAAAGTAATTGGATCATTTTTTTATCAACTATTGAATTAATTTTAAATATTAGATGTCCTTGACCACCTTTTTTTTGAATTTCAATTTCTCTAGTTATTAATGCTTCCATTCGACTTCGGAGATTATTGGGTGCGACCAATAGTTTAAGATATTCTTTTTTCGAGGAGTATCCGGTCAGGTAATTAAATAAATCCGTTGCATCCGCTCCCATTTCGTCATCACAGGTAAACATTCCAATATCTTCATAAATCTGGGCTGTTACCGCATTGTAATTGCCCGTTGCCATATGCAGGTAACGCCTGATCCCATCACCTTCCTTGCGGATCACCAATGCGATTTTTGAATGGGTTTTTAATCCAAGCAGCCCATATACAACATGGACGCCCTCTTTTTCCAGTTTTCTCGCCCATCCAATGTTGCTTTCTTCATCAAAACGTGCTTTAAGCTCTACGAGGACAGCTACTTGTTTGCCATTTTCAGCTGCTTCGAGCAAGGCATCAACAACAGGTGGTTTATTACCGACTCGATATAAGGTTATCTTGATTGCTAATACATCAGGATCATAAGCAGCTGTTTTTAGGTATTGAATTACAGATGTGAACGAATCATATGGGTGGTGAAGGAGAATATCACCTTCCCGAATTTTTGTGAAAATATTTCCATCTTCTATATCTCGAAGATTTCTTGGAATAGCTGGCTTAAATGGCGGATCCTTTAAATCAAATCGATCTATGCTGTGTAAAGCCATGAGATCACTGTAACCCATGGGACCATCAATGTTGTATATCTCATTGTGATCAATCTCAAGGTTTTCCATTAGGATTTCGCGAATTCTGGTGGACATTGATTCGTTAATTGTAATCAGTATCACTGACCCAAATCTGCGTTGCCTCACAGTTTGTTCCATTGTCTCCAGCAAATCAGCCGCCTCCAACTCTTGAATTGCCATATCGGCATCCCGAATAATTCGGAATGGATGCGATTCTATGACCTCCATCCCCGGAAACAATGTAGCCAGATTAGCCGAAATCACCTGCTCCAACCAGACAAAATAATGATTGTAAGGAACAGTTCCATCTTTACGCACACCTCCAGATGAGCGCTTGATCGGTACCAGGCGAGGCAAGGTATTTGGAACTTTGATGCGAGCAAAATGGTTTATTCCTTTTTTATCTCTAAGTAATACTGCAAGGTTAAGCGATAAATTGGAAATGTGTGGGAATGGATGACCAGGATCGAATGCTAGCGGGGTTAACACAGGAAAAATCACCTCACGATAATATGTTTCGATACTATCTTTTTGTTGTTTATTGAGCTCTTTATAATCAAGCAAGAATATTCCAGCGTTTTTTAATGACGGGAGTAATCCATTCCTTAGATAATCTGACGCTTCCTTCATAAAGCTGCTTGCTACTTTCCTTATCTCAGCAAGTTGCTCTGCAGGTGGTAAACCATCTGGAGGCAAGTCTACTACCCCAGCATCTACCTGCTTCGTCAATCCTGCAACACGCACCATGAAGAATTCGTCAAGGTTTGAACCAACAATAGCGAGAAATTTAACTCTTTCCAAAAGAGGATTACTTACATCTATCGCTTCTTCAAGCACGCGATGCTGGAATTGTAACGAACTCAGCTCGCGATTGATAAACAATTTTGGTGAGTCCAAAGTAGTTATTGTTTCGAGATCAGCGGTTTTTTCCACGGTATCATACACCTAGAATGTTACTAACATATGAAGTAATATAATACTTTATCCAAACCTACCCATGATGTAATCTTCGGTTCTTTTATCTTTTGGCGTAATAAATAACTCTTTTCCGAGCCCTTTTTCTATCAATTCGCCCTGGAGAAAAAACACAGAAAAGTCAGCCACACGTGCAGCTTGTTGTACAGAGTGAGGTACCAGCACAATTGTATAGGTTTTTTTTAATTCCTGCAGAGAAGCCTCAACTTTCCCAGTAGATATGGGATCCAAACCCGAGGTTGGCTCGTCCAGTAGGATCACCTCGGGTTTTAATACGAGACTACGAGCAAGGCATAACCGCTGCTGTTGTCCGCCTGATAGTGATATCGCCGGCTCATAAAGTCTATCTTTAACCTCATCCCAAAGTGCTGCTTGTACAAGACTACTTTCTACCGCTTCATTCAACTTCGTTTCCCGTTTCTCTCCAGCCAGCTCAAGGCCGTAAGTCAGATTTGATCGAATACTCATGGGTAATACTACTGGTCGCGCAAAAACCATCCCAACCCGACGTCTCAAAGAGATCACATCAACTTTTGGATCGAGGATATCCATATCGTCCAGGAGTACTTTCCCAGAGATTAGTTTGACATCAGCGAGATCATTCAACCGGTTGAACACCCTTAACAATGAAGACTTTCCACCTCCCGCAGGGCCGAATAGAACCGTAATTTCGTTCGCGGATATTTCCAGATTTATATCACGCAAAGACTCTTTGCCATCAGAATATTGTAAGCTCAGGTGTTCGATTAGGATTTTTATCATACTTGCCAATCACCACTGCCTATGCGCACGTGCCCGGGATCGTATGGAGGTCGCGATCAGGTTCATCCCTAATACAAAGGCGATGAGGACTAATGCTGTCCCATATTGGATCTTAACTGGCATTCCTGGCACCTGAGTAGAGATGACAAACAAATGATAAGGTAAAGCCATGGTTGGATCGAGTGGTGAATTTGGCAGCCTGGGTAAAAAAAATGATGCAGCGGTAAAGAGTATGGGGGCAGTTTCCCCTGCCGCCCGCTCCAATCCGAGAATCACCCCGGTTATGATCCCTGGCAAAGACTGCGGTAATACGATCCTTTGGATTGTTTGCCAACGTGTGGCTCCAACAGAGATGCTGACCACACGAAACGATTGTGGAACTGCACGTAAAGCTTCTTCTGCTGTACTGATAATAACTGGTAGGGTCATAATAGATAGGGTTAAGGACCCAGCGATGATACTGGTTCCAAACTTCAGGAAAATGACAAACATCCCCAACCCAAAAAGTCCATAGACAACTGAAGGTATACCAGCCAGATTAATTATTGCGATGCGAATAATCCTTGTCCAACGATTATCGGGGGCATATTCCGAAAGGTATATAGCCGCTCCTATCCCCAAGGGTACTGAGAAGATCGCAGTCCCGAGGGTAAGGGAAAAAGTCCCTATGATAGCCGGTAAAATCCCACCTTGCTTAACACCATCATATGGGAATGTGGTCAGGAAAGACCATGAAATAGCGGGAGCACCTTTTACTAATATATAGATCACGACCGCGAAAATCGGTATAACGGTAACTAAAGTTGTCAAGGTTAATAAACCAAATCCAAGTTTTTGCGTCGTTAATCTCGCGATAGAAGAACGCGGGTTTTTAATTAATTCTCTCAAGCCATCCAAAAATTCCATTGTTCCTCTACGAAAGTATCCTTTCAGCTCGCTTGCGTTGCTGGAAGACAGCTGTCGAGGCTGCGATATTTATCCCAAGAGATATCAGAAATAATACAAGACCGATAAAAAATAATACATGGTAATGAGTGCTATTTTTTGCAACTTCGCCCATTTCAGCAGCGATGGTCGCAGTCATTGTTCTCACCGGTAAGAAAAATGAATTCCATTTTATGGGTAGAACAGCTGCATTCCCTGTAACCATCATAACTGCCATTGTCTCCCCAATAGCACGACCAATTCCCAACATGATTGCTGTCAAAACTCCACTACGAGCAGCTGGTAAAGTCACTCGCCAGATGGTCTGCCATGGGGTAGCTCCCAAAGCAAGCGCGGCATCTCGATACGACCTTGGGACTGAGTCCAAGGCATCCTCAGCCACCGATACAATGGTCGGAATTGCAATTCCACCTAACAAAATGCTACCTGCCAAGGTGGTAAGTCCTGTGGGTAAATCCAATAATCGGCGTAAGTATGGCGCTAATATTAATATTCCAAGGAAGCCAAGCACGACAGATGGAATGCCTCCTAGCACCTCAACCAATGGTTTTAATAAATCACGCGCCCAGCGTGGAGCAACTTCAGCTATAAACACAGCGGTACATATACCTATAGGAATAGCAAACGCAGCTGCTCCAAGGGTTACAAGTAAAGAACCACCGATTAGGGGTAATAAACCAAAATAATTTTCTATTGGGTACCAACGTATTGAAGTTAGATTGATGAACGAGACTTCATCTAATGTTGGCAACCCTTCGCGTAATAAAAAGAAAAATATCAATAGTACAAAAATGATTGCAGAATAGCCTGATATCTTAATCAGGCGAGTTAGGATATATTCATTCCATTTTTTTGTTGATTCCATGTTCACCTTGAGATGACTTTATGGTTTTTTTATTGGTACAAACCCTAGTTGTGTAACAATTGCTTGGGCCTCAGGCGTCATGATCCAATTTATATAATCTGCAACTGCACCTTTAGGTTGACCATTTGTATACATGTATAAATCACGGGCGATCGGATATTGTCCGTTATTAACAGTATCAGCGGAAGGTAAAACGAATGGCCCAGTTGGTCTGGTCCCGACAGCGATGACCTTCACATCTGGAGTGACATAACCTAATCCATCGTACCCGATCACGTTTGGATTATCTCTGGTTTCAGCAGTAATACCCTCTGAGGATGGTAAGAGTAAAGTATCTGTAGAAAAAAGTGTTTTATTGCTTGGGTCACCCAATCGAATTACATTTTCAAGGAAAAATACATGTGTGCCTGAATTGGTTTCACGTGATAACCGTACTATAATTCGATCCTCACCACCGACTTCATTCCAGTTATAAATTTTTCCGCTGTAAATATCCGATAATTGCTGAATGGTTAATTGGGTTACAGGGTTTTCCTGATTGACAATAATCGCAATCGCATCTCTGGCAACCACATATTCCACAGGGTTTCCCCCATTTTTCTGTGCTTGTTGGATTTCTTCAGGCTTAATCTGCCTGCTTGCATTGGCAATATCAACGGTTCCATTAATTAACGCGGCAATGCCGGTACCAGACCCGCCACCCGTAACAGAAATTTCTACCTCGGGGTGAAATTGTTGATATTTTTCCGCCCAGGCTAAAGCCAGATTAACAATAGTATCTGAACCTTTATTTACGATCGTAGCGATTCGGGAGGTGCGGGTACCATTTGGAGTTGGTCCACTTTTTAGACCACAGCTGGATAACAAGGCAAATAACATCACAAATATGGTAAAAACTACTTTTTTCATCGAGAGGATTATAGCTTTAATAATTCTCACACACAAGGTAATTACGATATATATGGTTATAGTGTAAAATCTTTCTATATGGATATATCAGAACCTATTTTCAAAATTAGAAATCTTGATTTCTATTATGGGCCGGTACTTGCACTGAAACAAATTACCATGGATATCTTACCCAATCTGATCACAGCATTAATTGGTCCTTCAGGTTGTGGAAAATCCACTTTCTTACGTTGCCTAAACCGCATGAACGATACCATACCTGGGACCCATATAGATGGTCAGATTCATCTCAATGGAATGGATATATATAGTGCTGATGTCGATCTAGCGAATCTTCGACAACAAGTAGGGATGGTTTTTCAAAAACCAAATCCTTTTCCCCAATCTGTATATGATAATGTTGCATTTGGTCCACGAGTGGTGGGGTTGACACGTAATAAAAATGAACTGGATATGATTGTAGAGCGTAGCTTGCGCCAGGCAGCTTTATGGGATGAAGTTAAGGATCACCTTGACGAGAACGCACTTAGTTTTTCACTGGGAGAACAGCAACGTTTATGCATAGCACGCCTTCTTGCAGTTCAGCCTGAAGTCATTTTGATGGACGAACCAGCCTCAGCACTTGATCCAATCGCCACCCTGCGAATAGAAGAATTAATGTTTGAGCTGAAGAAAAATTACACGATCGTCATCGTTACACATAACATGCAACAAGCTGCCCGGGTATCAAATTACACGGGTTTATTCTGGCTGGGTGAGCTGGTGGAATTTTCTCTAACAGAAAAAATGTTCACGAGACCTGAAAAACAGCTGGCAGAAGATTATATAACAGGTAAATTGGGGTAAGAATTATCTAAAGGGGGTAATTCATGCTCCATGGAATTCGATCGGCATTCGATCACGAGTTTGATGAGGTTCGTACCTTGCTGGTTGGAATGAGTCTGTTGCTTGACATTGCTATTGATTGATCCATGACTGCATTGATAGAGCGTAATACGAAATTAGCTAACGATATCATCAATGGAGATGTTAAGATTAACAAATATAGGTTTCAGATCGAGGAAGCATGTTTAGCACTTATTGCTACCCAACAACCAACAGCAAGTGATTTACGTGAAATAATCACCATCCTCTATATGATCGTGGAGATTGAAAGAATGGGAGATTATGCTGCGGGAATTGCCACGACGGTGATTTTGATGGAAGTAGAACCGTTATTAAAAATCTTCAAAATAATCCTAAAAATGGCAGAAATTGCTCGTCATATGTTAAGCGAAAGTATCCAGGCTTTCATGAAGAGAAACCCACAGTTGGCACGTGAAATCGTGGTCAGGGTTAATGAAATCGATACACTGTATAAAATCATCTTTCAGCGGTTAATTAAGTTAATGGCGAAGGACCATGATATGGTCACCCGTTGCACATATCTCATATGGTGTTCTCATAACCTAGAACGAATCGCAGATCGTGTCATCAATATCAGCGAACAAACCATTTTTATGACAATGGGGATGTTGAGGGAATTTGAATAATTAGCATGATGGCGAGACTGTACCAAGTTTTAGTTGGAGTTGAGCATTCGTAGGTTCTACTAATATAGACCCGTCTTCGAAAACTATGGTAGGTATACTGCGCACCCCATTATTCGTTGTAAGAACAAATTCTTCACCATTCTCATCACTATCAATATCCACCCATCGATATAGAATATGATTTTGATCAAAGTACCTGCGTACCTGCAAACAATCACCACACCACCAAGTACCAAAAATTGTGATTGTTTTTTCCGACATAATCACCTTTGCCAAAAAATAGCTTTGTAATAATAATATAATAGTGATATTCTACCAAATCTTCTGAATCTTATGAGTCAATGGTACTTAGGAACGATTGGTTTTAGTTATAAAGATTGGTTGGGTGAATTTTTTACTATTGGGACGACTCAACGTGAATATTTACCATATTATTGTAAAGTGTTTAACTCTGTAGAATTGAATACGACATTTCATTCTATTCCACAGCGAACGATAGTCCAATCTTGGTATGCTTCATCACCCTCTGAATTTAAGTTTTGCATAAAAACCCCTCGGGGTATCACGCATGAGCTTAGGCTACAAGGGGCTCAAGGTTTGATGTCTGAATTTATTGAGGCTCTTTCTCTATTGCATGGAAAGTTAGGACCCATCTTAATTCAACTGCCTCCCTCGTTTACTCAAGAAAACTATTCCGTACTTAATGAATTTTTGGAAATCTTACCTCGTTCACATCAATATGCAATTGAATTCCGTCACCCATCCTGGTATAACGAAAAAACTACACAACTTCTAACTGATTATAGAATATGTTGGGTAACGCTTGATTATCCAAATCTACCCAAGCAAATCATCCTGACCACTGACTTTCTCTATTTACGTTGGATTGGAATAAATGGCATGTACCGCCATCATACGCATGAACAGGTGGATAAAACACCTCAGTTGAGATCGTGGTTACAGGCTATCGTCCCATTCCTAGAAAAAGTACCCACGATATATGGATTTTTTAACAATGATTATGCCGGGTTTGCAGCTGGCACATGTAAACGTTTTATGCTCCTCGCAGGACTTACCAATCATGAGCAAAATATACCTTATCAGGAGAAGTTATTCTAATCAGATTAAGATCTTTGTGCCGATACATACTTATTCCATTACCATTAGTACTATTCTATAAAAGGAGAGCGCCCAATGTTAGTCGCTATCGTTCAAGTACGCATCAAAACAGAATATATCGAAGCATTTATGACTGCCACCCATGATAACGCGAGCAATAGTATCAAGGAACCCGGTGTTGCCCGATTTGATGTTTATCAACAATCAGACGATCCGACCCGATTTACGCTCGTTGAAATCTACCGATCAGACAATGATCCAGCCAGGCATCGTGAAACAGCTCATTATGCGCGCTGGCGTGACACCGTTGCAGAAATGATGGCTGAACCACGAACCCGGATCACATGTAATATTGTTTACCCTCCCGACCTTAAGTGATAAATGCAATTCGAATTTGCAACCGCAGCTAAGATTATATTTGGTGCTGGAAAGATAAATTCCATCGGCACTCTTATTGAGGATTATGGCAATAGAGTCTTGATCATTACAGGAGCTCCACAGTCTATATCCGAGAAATTACTGAATTTGCTAAATTTATCTGAAGCAAATCATTGCTTGATAAAAATCGATAATGAACCTACGGTTGCTGTTGTTCGTGAAGTGGTTGAGCGTGCACGAAAAATATCAACCAATCTGGTAATCGGTATTGGCGGAGGGAGTGCACTCGATACATCAAAAGCAACGGCAGCTTTGTTGACTAACCCTGGGGATGTGACTGATTATTTAGAGGTAGCTGGGTTAAACAAACCACTCATCCATCCATCACTTCCGCTCATCGCGATACCCACAACATCCGGCACTGGCTCTGAAGTCACAAGGAATGCTGTCATTGGATCTCCATTGCATCATGTAAAAGTAAGTTTACGCAGTCACCATCTGCTCCCGCGTATCGCACTCATAGACCCAGAACTGACCATTAGTGTTCCTCCCTGTATAACTGCCAGTACAGGTTTGGATGCCCTTACTCAATTAATCGAACCTTTTACAAGTAATAGTCCCAATCCACTAACGGATGCACTATGCCTAGAGGGAATTAGACGCGTTGCTCATTCATTATCCCAGGCGTATGATCATGGAAAAGATCTGCATGCACGTGAAGATATGTCTATGGCAAGTTTATTCAGCGGTCTTGCTCTTGCGAATGCAAAATTGGGAGCAGTGCATGGATTGGCGGGACCAATCGGTGGACAGATCCCCGCGCCTCATGGAGCGATCTGCGCGAGTTTGTTACCGCACGTAATGGCAGCAAACATATCCGCTTTAACTAATCGTTATCCAGATCACCCGGCATTGGAGCGTTATGCAATGGTCGGGAGACTCCTAAGTGGAAATCCTGATGCGAACGCTGAGACCGCAATCCAATGGGTGCAAAATTTCTGCCTGCATGCCAAAATTCAGTCTCTGTCTACTTTTGGTTTGACTGAATCTCACTTTTCCACGATAATCGAAAAGTCGTTAAAAGCAAGCAGCATGAAAGGTAATCCGATAACACTAACTGAGAATGAATTACGTAATATATTGCAGAGATCGTTATAGTCATAAATGGAGATTCGCAGATACTTGTCGACATTTGTAAAGGGATGTAAACTATCTACTGGAGGTGACAATGAGTACAGGCAGAATAATCACATATATCGTTGCAGCTATCTTAATATTACTCGGTCTTGGATTAGCAGTAATTATTGGTCTCTCTTATATCGTTCAGGCCGGTAGTGGTGGCTCAGTCGTAATAGGGTTAGTCTTCCTCATTATTGGTTTTTTAATGATCGGTGGTGGTGTCTATTTAATATACATGGCTGGTCGTGGCAAAATGGGAGCAGTGACCGAAAATGTCACCCTCAAGGTCGATCTTCCTGCCAATGTCAGCATGGATACCTTAAAGTGTAAATCATGCGGTGGTACGCTTACCATGGATAACATCCAGATGGTAGCGGGGGCACCCGTGGTTAATTGTCCATATTGTCACAGTACTTATCAGTTGACTGAAGAACCTAAATGGTAATTTTGCTTATATAAAACTGAAGATTGTGTTTGTCTACAATTCATAATTTGGAGGTGAAGAATGCGAAGGCGGTTATTATCCATCCTGCTAATTTTCACCATTCTTTTATTAATATCCTCACCAGCAACAGCTCAATCTTATTTATTTCAGCTGCCCACGGAAACTGTCGATGCATATTGGAATTCCGATGGCACGTTAGCACTGGATTACACTCTTGCCTTCATCAATGATCCATCAGGGCATATCATTGACTATGTCGATCTTGGACTGCCCAATAGTAATTACTCTGATAGTGATATTACCGCTTCCGTAGATGGCAACCAAGTTTATGATATCTCTTCTTCGGGATTCGAGGGTCAGGGTAGTGTAGGGGTTGCCATTGGACTAGGACAATACTCAATCAAGCCTGGATCAACAGGAACACTCCAAGTTCATGTAGCTAAAATAAACTCGGTTCTCTATACTGACAGCCAGGATAATACATATGCCAGTGCTGTCTTAAAACCGGCTTATTTCATTTCGAGCATCGTGACAGGAAATACTAATCTGACCGTTACCTTCCATTTACCTCCAGGGGTGAAACCCAATGAGCCTAAATGGCATGCTGCCCCATCAGGTTTTCCATCTCAACCAGCAACGGGTTTGGATAGCCAGGGCAATATCACATATTCATGGAACAACCTCAATGCTAATGGACACACCCAATATCAATTCGGTGCTTCATTTCCAAAGAGCTATGTCCCGGCAGGTGCGATCGTTACCGTCAATCCATTCGCCGGAATTGGAAAATTTCTCAGCGGAGCAATCCTTCCCATCCTATGCATTGGTGGATTTATTGCTATTGTCGTCGCAGGGCTTTCGTCAGGTAGTAGGCGCAAACAACAATACCTGCCTCCAAAAATATCTATCGAGGGTCATGGTATTAAACGAGGTTTAACCGCGATCGAAGCCGCGATCCTCTTAGAGCAACCACTGGATAAAATAATGACCATGATCCTGTTCAGTGTGATTAAGAAAAATACCGCAGAGGTCATCACTCGTGACCCACTCGAGATCAAAGTTAATCAACCCCTACCAGAAGATCTCCAACCGTATGAAATGGATTTTCTAGATGCTTTCAAAAAATCGGGTTTGGACCGTCGTAAAGGATTACGCGATATGGTGGTTAACCTGGTAAAGAATGTATCTGAGAAAATGAAAGGTTTCAGCCGCCAGGAAACCATCGCCTATTATAAAGACATCACCAAACGCGCCTGGGATCAGGTAGAAGCTGCCAATACTCCCGAAGTAAAGAGCCAGAAATACGAAGAAGTCATGGAATGGACCATGCTGGACAAAGATTATGATGGTCGCACCCAGGAAGTTTTTCGCAACATGCCAGTGTTTATCCCGATGTGGTGGAGCCATTATGATCCTAGTTTCGGGAGGACAGGGACCACAACAACCGCAGCACCAGTTTCAGTTGGTGGTGGTGCGGCACGTGCGCCAGGAGGAGATTTCGCGAAATCCATAACAACTGGTGTCCAGACATTCTCTTCCAAAGTGGTCGGGAATATTAATGAATTTACAACGAGCATCACCTCGGTCACAAATCCTCCCCCGAAAGTCTCCACAAGTACATATAAGGGTGGCGGAGGGTCTGGTGGTGGTCACAGCTGTGTATGCGCATGTGCATGTGCTTGTGCAGGTTGCGCTTGTGCTTGTGCTGGCGGTGGGCGCTAAGGTTTCAGATCAAAATTATTTACAGTGATCAACTTTAATTCGGTTATCAATAAAATTCGATCCAAGGTAACAACCGGAAGTTCATTGTTACCAGAATATGGATTACACCACTTCGATTATCAGGAGAATGGTGAACGGTCACGTGTTCACCTGCGAATCGATCCGGATGGCAGCGGGTTACTCATCGTGAACGCCAGCAGGATCATGCATCTAAATCCAACTGCAACATTGATGGCATACTACATCCTCCGAAAAACCTCGCAAGACATAGCTATTAATTCCTTGAGCAAGGTTTTTGAAGTAGCTGCTGACCAACTAATCTGTGACTATACGCAAACTGCCAATCAAATATCCGAATTAGTCAAACCAGATGGTGCTTGTCCCATCCACGAACTTGACCTTGAAGTAACTCCCCCATTCAGCACACGCCCATCAGCTCCTTATCGAATGGATCTGGCTATCACCTATCGCTGTAACAATGACTGTGCTCATTGTTATAATGCTCGATCCAGGGATTATCCAGAATTATCAACCAAAAAATGGCACAAAATCCTGGACCGATTGTGGGAAATTGGTATTCCTCACGTTGTATTCACCGGTGGTGAACCTACCCTTCGCCAAGACCTGCCAGAGCTAATTACGCATGCAGAACAAAATGGGCAAATCACTGGAATTAATACAAATGGAAGACGGTTATCTGATCGTGACTATGTTGAAAACCTAGTTAAGGCTGGTCTGGATCATGTCCAGATCACGTTAGAATCATTTAACCCCAATATTCATGATGCCATGGTCAATGCATGTGGTGCATGGAAGCAAACAGTCGCTGGAATTCGAAATGTATTAGATACACCCCTTTATGTAATGACCAATACAACAATGCTGAGTACCAATAGCATGTCAATTGCTCAAACTCTCGAATTTCTGGCAGATATAGGTGTCCCAACGATAGGATTGAATGCATTGATCTATTCCGGTCGCGGGTTAACAGTTAATTCCGGGTTAGCTGAAATCGAGTTACCCACCCTATTAAGCCTTGCCAGAGAAATAACTGCAGTTCACGACCAGCGATTAATTTGGTACACACCCACTCAATATTGTAATTTTGATCCGATGCAGTTGGAATTAGGTGTGAAGGGTTGTACCGCAGCGTTATATAACATGTGTATTGAGCCGAACGGAGATGTAATTCCTTGCCAATCCTATTACCAATCATTAGGAAATTTTCTTTCCACTCCATGGAACAGGATCTGGAATCATGATCTGTCAATTCAGCTACGTGAGCATAAAGGAATTCCTAAGAAATGCACAAATTGCTCCTTGCTTGTTGAATGTGGTGGTGGTTGCCCATTGATGATGAAGACCAATGGAAGATAAATAAATAATATTACACATAAAGGAGCTATAAATGTCCAAAATAATTGAAGCAGTCAGACGTTTAATTACTCCGGTCACACCATTATCACCAGGGATATTCCATTACCAGGCTCCACCTGATGCACCCGCACCATACCGCCTCCACTTGCGACTCGAGCCAGATGGAAGCGGTTTGTTGATTGTCAATGCTTCAACCATCTTACACCTCAATCAGACCGCAGCTGAATTTGCATATCATTTGATCAAGCAAACCTCTGAAGACCAGATGGCAAAGGAGATTTCCGGTCGTTATCGTGTGAGCCGTGAGCTAGCAAAACAAGATTTTCGTAACATGAGTGACCGCCTTCAAACATTGATTCATACTCCTGACCTTGATCCAGAGATGTTTCTGGATTTTGAACGTACCGCACCCCATGCTCAAAAATTATCGGCTCCATATCGGTTGGATTGTGCTCTAACCTATCGCTTACCTGGAGGTTTCGATGATACTCTGGTACCAACCAAACGTGTCGACCGTGAATTGGATACTCAAGAGTGGTGTGGGATTTTTGATAAAGCATGGAGTCTCGGGATACCCCATATTATCCTGACCGGAGGAGAGCCCACCCTCCGTGATGATTTACCAGAATTAATTGCGCATACTGAATCTAATGGTCAGGTAGTGGGATTATTAAGCGATGGACATAAGCTTGTTGATGATATCTATCTTCAATCCTTACTGCAAACCGGATTGGATCATTTAATGCTTTCTTTGAAGCCTGAAGATGAAAAATCATGGATAGCTTTAAGTAATGTCCTCAATGCTGATCTTTTTGTGGTAGTTCACCATACTCTTACGTTACAGAATACGGTAAGCACCTCTCAAACTTTGGAGCGCATTTCTAAACTTGGAGTAAAAGCGGTTTCATTAAGTGCATCAGATCCTGCGCTTCACCGCTCATTACTCGAGTATCGAAACCAGGCCGCCGCACTGGGGCTTTCATTAGTTTGGGATTTACCCGTTCCATATTCTGCTTTCAACCCAGTCGCTTTAGAGACCAAGTTGGATAATCTTCCGCCAGGTGCTGGGCACGCTTGGCTTTACATTGAACCAGATGGGGATGTGCTACCTTCACAAGGAATCAATCAGGTGCTTGGAAATATTTTGAGGGATCCCTGGGACAAGTTCTGGAGATAAAGAAGAAAGCTCGCTGCAATTCCGAAAGCGACAGCCACATTAAAAGATCGTTTCTTTCCCAGCATTGGAATTGAGATAACTTTATCGCATATCTCAATAATTCCTGGGTCTACACCACTCACTTCATTCCCAACGACCAGAACGATCGGAGAATTCTCCGAATCGAGCTCCATCTGAAAAAGAGGTATCGCTCCGGGTAAATCTTCCAATGCCCATAGCACATGCCCATTGGATTTTAACAAACTTGCGATATGAACACCATTTTTTGACTTCCCCCATGGAATGCTTTTTTCAGCTCCCAGGGCAGTTTTACCAACTTTAGGATTTTCAGGTGAGGGTGTGATCCCACATAAATATAGCTTTTGAATACCTGTACCATCGGAAGTGCGAAACATCGACCCGACATTCCACGTGCTGCGGATATTATCCAGTAATCCTTCAACTTGCCTTCTTTGTTGGATGCTAACAAGATTATCTGTTACGTAAACATTTTTCGCTGTAGCAACCAAATGGATACTTGAACGGCATGCAGGACAACGATTCCATTTTGGTTGGTCTTCGTATCCTGGAAATCGCAATCTACAACCCGGATTATCGCATTCGTAAAATTCATTTAAAGAGACAGCCATATTTCTCTCAATTATTTCATTATAATTGCTCATTGAACAGATAACATCACCTTTTTAGGGGAGTTCACAACTCTATGACTTTATCCTCATCTCGATGGCACCAGCGGTATCTACAACAAGCTCGTTGGACCCAGAATTTGCGGAAATATATATATGATCAGGTTGTTATCCAACGTGCCAATAAGATTCTTGATATTGGTGTTGGAACCGGAGTTTTGGAGAATGAGCTTAATCGCAACTCACCTTCACATGTGTTTGGCCTGGATATTGATTCCAGTGCCCTTAGAATTGCCCAAGAGTATGCTCCAAAATCGGTCTACACAGTAGGTGACTGTATTAACCTCCCCTTTCAAACTCGGGTATTTGATGTCACCCTTTGCCATTTTTTATTGCTTTGGGTTAAGGATGCACTTAATGCAGTGGAAGAGATGGCGAGAGTGACTCGTCCCAATGGATACGTACTCGCTCTGGCGGAACCTGATTATGGTGGACGAATCGACTTTCCATCAGAATTATCACAACTTGGCATCTGGCAGACCGAAGCACTGAGGGAGCAAGGAGCAAACCCATTTATGGGTCGTGAGGTAAGATCAATTTTTTCTCGTGCAGGACTGGTAAATATTGATGTTGGTGTCTTGGGAGGGCAATGGGGGGAGAATATTTCTGATCAAGATCTTGAGCTCGAATGGGAGGTAATACAATCAGACTTGCGCCAAAACAATGATTTCATCTTGCAAGCAGATAGATTGAAGGATCTTGAATTGACATCTCGCAAGATTCTCCAAAGGATCCTGTTTGTGCCTACATTTTATGCAATTGGAGTAGTAAAGGGGTAATTTAATCCTGAGTTGGTATACCAATTTCTATTTGCTCACCTACCAACCGTACAGGATAAGCAGGTATATCTACAAAAGCTGGCAAAGCCAATGCTTTGCCTGTCCGGACATCGAAGTGAGCTCCATGTCGTGGGCAGATGATCTCAAATCCTTCCAGAGCTCCCTCTCCTACAGGCCCATCATCATGAGAACATATATCAGCAATGGCATAGTACTGACCAGCAATATTGATAATCACAATGGGCTTTTCATCAATTTCTATAAATAATCTCTCCCCCACTTTTAATTCCTCGATTGATCCGACCGGGATGAATTCTAATTTTTCTTGATCGTTCTCCTTAAAGTTATACATGCTTAATTTTCAACAAGCTCGTCGCTGGCTTCTCCCAAACCATAAACCCCAGCTTTAAGGACTTTTAAAGATAGCAATGCACATTTCAATCGAACTGGACCTAGTTCAATGCCAAGCATATCTAGAATATCCTGCTTTGTAATTTGCTTCACTTCTTCCAACGATTTCCCAACGATACTTTCAGCTAACAAATCGGCAGTGGCTTGAGAAATCGCACATCCATGACCATTAAAAGCCACCTCACTTACCCGGTCATCACCATTAATGCGTAAATCTATCCGAATGTGATCACCGCATAATGGATTATCGTCCTCAAATGAGATGTCATGTGGTTCAAGTGAGCCGCGGAAATGAGGATTTTTGTATCTATCAATAATTAATTCACGATATAGATCATCCATAGTTATCCAAAGAATTGTTTAACGTTATATAAACCTTCAATCAAACAATCGACTTCATCCGTTGTATTATACAAGTAAAAACTTGCCCGGGTCGTTGCGGGGATATTATATTTTTCATGCAACGGCATAGCACAATGGTGACCTGCTCTCACCGCAATTCCAGTTCGATCTAAAACCTGGGCAACATCATGGGGGTGGACGCTATCAAAAGTGAAGGCGGCCACACCACCCTTGAACTTTGCTTCCGGTCCTATGACATGCACCTCTGGGACTTCCTCCAGACGTTCCAATGCGTAGGAGATAATTTCTTTTTCATGCATAGCAATCCTATCCATGCCTATATGATCGACATAATCCAACGCGGCACGTAATCCAATTGATTCAGCAATGGCGGGTGTTCCAGCTTCAAATTTATGTGGTACCTCATTTGGAATGAACGAGCGCAAAAGCACTCGCTTGATCATTTCGCCACCACCTAAAAATGGAGGCATTTCGTTTAGAAGCTTAGTCTTCCCATATAGGACTCCAAGACCCGTCGGGCCACAGATTTTATGGGCAGAAAAACCTAGGAAATCCACGTCTAAATCTTGAACATCTACTGGAAAATGAGGTACAGATTGAGCTCCATCAATCATTGTAACTGCACCAGCTTCGTGTGCCATTTGAACGATCTCTTTGGCTGGATTTATCGTCCCAAGGACATTGGACATATGTGTGAACGAAACTAATTTGGGCATTTGCTCTAATAATTTTTGGTAAACATCAAGCTCAAGCAATCCATCTGTAGTAATCGGGATAAATTCAAGCCGGATACCTTTTTCAGCCGCTAGTATCTGCCAGGGTACCAAATTAGAATGGTGTTCCATTTCAGTCAATATGACCAAATCGTCTTCTTGTAGATTAGTTCGTCCCCACGTCTGGGCAACCAGATTGATTGATTCAGTCGTGTTCCTAGTGAAAATTACTTCTCTTGCGGAAGGAGCGTGAATAAAATCTGCCACTTTCTGTCGTGCTCCTTCAAATGCAGCAGTCGCTTCTTCAGCAAGAGTATGGACTCCCCGGTGAACATTAGAATTATAGGAATGATAATAATCATCCATTGCCTGTATAACCTGGCTTGGTTTTTGTGTCGTCGCAGTGGAATCCAAATATACGAGTGGTACTCCAGGACGAACTTCACGTTTGAGAATAGGAAAGTCCAATCGGATCTGCACAACATCCAAGGCTGTTTTTATTGGGTGATTAATCATATTCCTTTACTTAACCTTCTGACGAGCACGCACTCTGCGACGTGATGGACGAAGTTGGCTAGAATTTTTTGGGCACCATAATAC
>JBAPSY010000122.1:0-16144 GCA_049281855.1 Anaerolineales bacterium | reverse complement strand
CGGAGTCCTCATTGTCCTGGCTACTTCACTCATCCATCGAATTTCTTCGGTAAAACTTTTGGGTTATCGAGATTATTTTTTGTGCATTCAGGAGGGACGGAATATTTCCACCTTACACGATTAGTCGCAGCTCAAATTATACCTGCCGGTTACGCACTAACCACTTATTCAGACAAATCCTCAATCAACAACCTGGCTGCAAAAGCCAATTTATCTTTTTGCTCATTGTGTCTCAAAGAACAAGTTCTTTGGTCCACATATGGGAGTTCTCTACGGGCGCTATGACCTGCTTGACCGGCTCACGGCATATACGGTGCGCCCCGCGCCCAAAGACCCGCCCGGCAAGTTTGAGTCTGGCACGGGGAACTTCGAGGGCATGTGCGGCGTGCTGGGGGCGTTGGAGTATATCGAATGGGTGGGAGAATCCTTCGGGGCTGAGCACTCCGAGCGCTACGAGGCTGATTACACCGGGCGGCGTTTACGATTCAAGCAAGGAGTGGCAGCCATCCGCAGCTACGAGTATGAATTAAGCCGTACATTGTTGGATATCCTGACGGAAACACATGGGGTGACCATTTACGGTATCAAAGACACCCGCCGGTTAGAGGAACGCGTGCCCACTGCTGCATTCACGTTGTCAGGCAAATCCCCCCGCCAGGTGACGGAAGAGCTGGACGAGGCCAACATTTAAGTATGGGATGGGAATTATTATGCCCTGGCGGTTACCGAGCGCCTTGGGTTGGAAGAAAGCGGCGGTATGGTGCGCGTGGGGCTGGTGCACTACAACACGCTGGAGGAGATCCAACGGTTTGGGGAGGCGCTGGGGAGGATTGCTACGCGTTAAAAGTGCTGGTCTGTACCTAGAATCTCTTGTAACCGGATAATCAGTACTGGCAAGTCATTCTCGATGATTGTCCACAGAATATCAAAATCCACACTGTCATATCCATGGATCAAGCGGTTCCGTACCGCTATCATCTGAAGCCAGGGTAAATCCGGGTATTGAATTCGAATATCTTCAGGAACACGATTTGCAGCTTCGCCAAGGATTTCTAGTAAACGGGTCAGGGCAAGGTTCAACAACCGGTCTCGGTCCAGGTCCTGGCGGGTTTTTCCACTTGAAATCTCTACCGCCTCGCTAGCATACGCAAGGATTTGTCCTAAGGAAAAATCTGAATCACGCTTGCTCATACACCATCACGGCTTCGGATAAAGCAGATTGGCGAATGCCCGGACTCAAGAAGCTGGCAGTTTGTAAATCCACCTTGCGCCCAAGCATCCATGATAATTCAGCCTCAATCAAGAAAAAATCGAATCCAGGGACAAGTCCTGGTTCAAATTCAACCAATATATCCATATCACTGTCAGGACCAAAGTCATCACGCGTGAACGAACCAAAGATGGCCAGCCTGCGTATATGGTGCTCCTGGCAAAAAGATTCTATGAGTTGCGGTTGGATGCGAATCTTATCTTGATTCATATTTTGATTATAGCATAGCCATTATTGGAATAGTTCAGTGAGAATTCACCAGGGTCTGACCGATAAAGTGCTGGTATCGCCAGGTGGTAGATCGATTGGACATGTCAACATTTACGTGTGGGACGGGAATTATTATGCCTTGACGGTCACCGAGCGCCTTGGACTGGAGGACCGTGGCGGCATGGTACGCGTGGGGCCGGTGCACTACAACACGCTGGAACAGATCATGCGCTTTGGAGATCTACTGGGGAGGATGACCGGTAGGTAGGTGCCTGTCACCCATTTGGCTTAGACAGGTGTTTAGATTACCTCTTCCTTTCCTTCTGTTCGCGCTTAGCCGCCAGCCATTGCTCCCACCACCCTGAGCGGTTCCTTGCCTGATGCCACCTCCTCGGGCAGCGGGTTGGTCGGTGGATCTAACGACAAATCCTCTCCACAGGCAAAAAACCGGATGAAGGGTCGTCGTTGCAGGATGACCTGGTCGCGGATCGTCCCACGCAAGGCGGGGTAACTGACCTCCAGCGCATCCAGGACCGTGGATATCGTGGCAGGGTCTTCCACCTGCAGCTCGACTTCACGGCTGACGTTTGCCAGATTGCACAGCTGCAGGGGAAGCACAACGCGGATCATGATAATGTCTGAACCTCGACCGACAGCACAGGCGGGAAATCCCTGACAATGGCTGCCCAGCTATCTCCAGAATCGGTTGAACCATACACCTGCCCACCAGTGGTGCCAAAATACACCCCGCACGGGTCGAGCGTATCGACCGCCATGGCGCTGCGGAAAACGTTGACGTAACAGTTGCTTTGCGGTAATCCTTTGGTCAGTGCTTCCCAATCATTTCCACCCGTCCGGCTGCGGTACACGCGCAGCATGCCATCGGGAGGGAAGTGTTCTGAGTCGCTCTTGATGGGCACAATGTAAATCGTTTCCGGCTCGTGGGAGTGCACCGCGATGGTGTATCCGAAATCAGTTGGCAGGTTGCCACTGATCTCATGCCATGACTCGCCTGCGTCGTCTGTGCGCATGACATCCCAGTGCTTCTGCATGAAGAGCACATCTGGACGTGAGGGGTGCATGGCTATACTGTGCACGCAATGACCGACCTCGGCATCTGGATCAGCCAACTCGTAGTCTGACTTCAGACCACGGTTCACCACCTGCCAGGTTTGCCCGCCATCATCGGTGCGGAAAGCTCCTGCAGCTGAGATGGCGGTGTAGAACCGCTTGGGGTTGCCTGTATCCTGGATGATGGTGTGCAAGCACATTCCACCTGCGCCTGGCGCCCACAAGTTCCCTTTGACGCTGCGTAACCCGGCGAGCTCCTGCCAGGTTTGCCCACCGTCGCTCGAGCGGAACAGTGCGGCATCCTCAACCCCGGCATAGACGGTTTCCGGCTCTACCAGAGAGGGCTCGAGCTTCCAGACGCGTTTGAACTCCCATGGGCGTTGTGAACCATCGTACCACTGGTGTGTTCCAGGTGAACCTTCATAGACGAACTTGTTGCCAACCGGTTCCCAAGTCTTCCCGCCATCATTGGAGCGCTGGATCACCTGCCCAAACCAGCCGCTGGTTTGGGACGCGTACAACCGGTCGGGGTCAACTGGTGATCCTTTGAGGTGATAAATCTCCCAGCCTGCAAAGTGAGGTCCGCTGATCTCCCAGCCTTCACGCCTGGCATCTGAAGTCAACACGAACGCGCCCTTGCGCGTGCCAACCAAAACCCTGACTTTGCTCATCGTATGTCTCCCTTCCAAAGTATTTTTGATTTGTGATTAACTGCAAAATATACGAGAATGTTCTCGTTTGACATGTTTATTTTACGTCCGGTAATGGGTCGGGGAATTTGGAATGATTGGCATTTCATTGGGATAATCACATTCCCCTGATACCTGCTGCCTTGGATTGTATTCATGGTATTATCCCAAGGGTTGGACCAGATTGATCAGATTACCGCAAGTATCCTCGAATAGGACTGAAGTAATGGAGCCCATTACTTGTGGCTCGCTGCGAAATATCACCCCTCGCCTCTTGAGTTTCTTGTACTCCCCTTGTATATCATTAGAGAGAAATGCAGTAAGCGGTATGCCTGCATTATAGAGAGTTTTCTGATAATCCCTGGCTGGTGCAAACCCCATTGGCTCAAGCACCAGCTCGACCCCATCTGGTCCATCAGGTGAAGTAACGGTCAGCCAGCGGTATTCCCCAATCGGCATATCCGTCTTTTTCACGAACCCCAACACCTCGGTATAAAACTTCAATGCCTTGTCTTGATCATCCACCATCACGCTGCTTAAGTTGATGCGCATACAATCCTCCTTATTTGCTCATGGAAAAATGACGTGCTTATGTCATCCTATCTAAGCAAGATTAAATGGCAATAATACCACAATTTTTACCCAATATATCATCTATATAATAACTGTAAGGGTATTCGATAACCCTGTTGTGAACTGACGATTATTATGAAGCAGTCTCCACCCTTCCGAGGATACGCCATGCCATCAGGGTTAACCACCGGGAAGGTTCTTTCTTTTGACCAAACTCCCAATCCTTCCAGGCGGTCCAAATGGATTCAAGCGTGAAGCGCCCGTCTTCGTCCGCCTTGCTGATTAGAATATCGAGCATCTGAAGGTAGTGTGTGTCTTTCCTGAGCCATGGGAAGTATGACAGCACGTCCAGCACGTGCAGAAGGTCATACCACACAAACGGTACCTTGAGCTTGCGGAAGTCCTTACCCATGAAAAACATGTATGGGTGCTGTATGTTACTTTCGCCCCATAAAGTCAACAGAGTCTTGGCTCCTGTATGGCATTCGGGGCTATCATGCCATTCTTCCATTGCGGAGAGTGCCTTCAGCATCGCCAGGTTTGCAAATGGGCAGGGGTCATCCTTGCGCCCAGGGCCGCGGAATTTCCCCAGTTCCTTCGAGACAGCACAAGGCCATCCGTTATCACGGATTAGCCCTGCCAGATGGTTGGTGGCTGCTTTCACCCTGGGGTCGTCCTTCAAGCCGAATTTAGCCAGCGCATACAGGGTGAGTGGGGCATCGCATAACGCCCATGCACATTGGTCCTGCCCCGATCCTCCAAAGTGAACCGGGATGTTCGTGGTCAGCTGAAAGGGACCTTCATCGGCCTGATGTTCCAGGATGTGCTCGATGATTTCATCCATACCAGGGTCGCCTTGCTTTAGCCCCAGGTCAGCAATGAAGGTCAGCTTGTGAAATGGCTGCCCGGCACTCTTGTGACTTGAAATAACCGTTCCAGGCCAGAGCGATAGCTCAGCCCGCAGATCTCGTACCTGTGGGTTCGCCAGCATCGCCTCGCGTGCAGATCTGACCTCTTGCTCTTCCTCAGCCTGGACCAGCAAATCGACCCGTGTGCGATATTCGATCCACGCTTCTCCTTCAAGCAGCCAATCAATGGGAGCATTCATGCGCTAATTCCTTTTTCAATAGCAGATTTCCTTGACTCGTAGCCAGCATCCGTTGATGATGGCATTTTCATTATTTAGATATGAGCTTTAACCAATTTGTAAAGTCCTGCCTGCCAGCATGCTTAACCAGCTGATGAATTCTCGCCTTGATTAGAAAGTAGCGAAACACTGTGGCATATTGCCGGTAGTCGCCTCTTTCTTGTGCACTTACAACTTCCCAAATTTCATCCTCGGAAAGCTCTGGCATAGTTCTTTCAAATTGGTTAGCCGTGTAGAGCGCGAACCCCTCATAAAACCACACAGGACCCATCGCCTGCTCATCTCCACTCAGAATTCGGATATGCAGCCTGTGCGCCATCTCGTGAGTTATCAGTTTTTCAAAGGCATCTTCCTCATCACCTTCCGGATATACCTCACGGTAGAGCTCAGGAGAAACACATACAAGGATATCCTTTTCGAGCGCGGCGCAATATGTCCTGGGGAGCTTGGTGTCGGTATCCATGCCACTTATTTCGAGCAGGTCATGGTCGAATTTGGCTTTTGTGTTGTAAATGTGAGCTTGGTGTGCAAAAGGTTCCTGAACATAAGCATGCCAGTCATGCTTCAGAGAGAAATCTCTCAACCGTCTTTGGGCTGCTACCAATGTTCTGTGCAGGCCTTCTCTTTGCGGTTCCAGGGATGCTTCCAGTTGAAGCGGAATATCGTAAATACTGTCTTCAATCATTTTGGGTCGTTCTGAAGGGTTTACCATTATTGAACCTCGAAGTGAGCAGACCCTTATTCCTTTGTGGGCATATGCCAATCCATCCCTTTTATTCTTTATCCAATTTTTCCATCACGACAGGCATCATCTCGATATCTTTGGTCCAGCTGATCTGATCCTTCATGGCAAATTTCTGCGAGAGGAATGCCCCCACTCTAGCAAACCTCTCCCTACTCATCCGATGATTTTATCATTTTCCATGGTTGAAGAACGACGATCTCCGAAGACCAGCTTCTAGGGTTTATTGTTCGTGTTCATCTTGGATAGCCTGCTCCCACCGGGATTATAATTGCCGTGGGATTGCCCTCCCCAGCGAGATAATTTCCCTCTCACCGGCATTACAACATCACTTTGGCTCCAGGAGTCTAGCATGACCAATACCACCACTCTTCCTTCCCGCAGTGAAGTCCCGCTCGAGCAGACCTGGGACCTTGCCTCCATCTTCCCCGCCCCCAAAGATTGGGAGGCTGCCTGTAATCAATTGACCAACATACTGCCCGATCTGACGGCTTACCAGGGGCGCCTGGGTGAAAACCCACAGGTACTGTTGGAATTCATCCAGCTTTACCAGGAAGCTGGCACGCTGATGGGCAAGATCAATGTGTATGCCAGTAACGCCTACTCAGTGAACACCCTCGATCAGGATGCGGCTGCCCGCAATGGGCAGGGGCGCAGCCTGATGGCAAAATTCGGTGCTGCCACAGCTTTCTTTGACCCGGAGCTCATGCAGATTGGCTTCCCCAAGCTGCGCCAGTGGATGAAGGATTCTCCACCGCTTGCCTTCTTCGCTCATTATGTGGACAAGCTAGAGAAGCGCCAGGCTCACGTGCGCTCCGGTGAGGTCGAACAGGTACTGGCGATGGTCAATGACCCGTTCTTCGCCGCCACCAGCATTTATAACGCCCTCAATAACGCCGAGCTGACCTTCCAGCCTGCAGTTGCCTCTGACGACACCCAGCTCGAGGTCGGTCAGGCCAGCATCGGCGCCCTCATCACCCACCCCGACCGTGAAGTGCGCCGCACTGCCTGGGAGAACTACTCCGATGGCTACCTCAAGTTCAAGAGCACCCTGGCAGCCACCCTCACCGCCACCATCCGCCAGGATGTGTTCAACGCCCGGGCACACGGTTACGAATCCGCTCTGCATGCTTCGCTGGCGCCTAACAACGTGCCAGTGGAAGTCTTCCACAACCTGATTGGGGTCTTCAAGAAGAATCTACCCACCTGGCACCGCTACTGGCGCTTGCGCAGGAAGCTTTTGGGCTATGATAAGTTTACCGTTTACGATATCAAAGCCCCTCTTACCTCCCAAAAACCGGTCGTTCCCTTCCAGCAGGCGGTGGAGTGGATCACCGAGGGTATGGCTCCCTTGGGCAAGGAGTATGTCGACATCCTGCATCATGGATGTTTGGTGGATCGCTGGGTGGACTATGCCCGCAACAAAGGCAAGCGAGAAGGCGCTTTTTCCAGCGGCTCGATGGGCACGCGTCCGTTCATCATGATGAGTTATGCCGACGATGTGTTCAGCTTGAGTACCCTGGCACACGAGTTGGGGCACTCATTACACTCCTATCACAGCCGGTTGTACCAACCATTTATCTACAGCCGCTATTCGCTCTTCGTGGCTGAGGTGGCATCCAACTTCAACCAGGCCATGGTGCGCCGTCACCTGTTTGAGACCCAAACATCACCTGTTTTCCAGATCAGCCTGATCGAAGAGGCCATGTCGAATTACCACCGCTACTTCTTCATTATGCCCACCCTGGCGCGCTTTGAGCTGGAGCTGCACACCCGGGCTGAGAAGGGGCAACCCATCAACGCTGATATTCTCATCGGGCTGACGGCTGACCTTTTCAAGGAGGGCTATGGCGATGAGGTGGAATTCGACCGTGACCGGATTGGCATCACCTGGGCGCAGTTCGGTCACATGTATATGAATTTCTACGTCTACCAGTATGCCACCGGCATCTCTGGTGCACACGCCCTGGTGGATGGCATCCTGTCTGGAAAACCCGGTGCTGCTTCAAAGTACCTTGAGTTTCTGAAGCTGGGTGGCTCGATGTACCCTCTCGATGCCCTCCAGATGGCAGGCGTCGATCTCACTTCCCCCGAGCCAGTCGAGAAAGCCTTTGGCGTCCTGGCAGGGTTGGTGGACCGGCTGGAGAAGCTGGCAGGCTAGAATATCAGAGGTGGCATGAAAGTTAAACTGCCGGAGTTGCTGCTATCCACGAAGTTGCTCCTGAAACCACGCCGCAATTTGACCATCTGGTTCAGTCTCCTGGCCTTGATCCTAGTTCCCGCCCTGGCGTGCAACCTACCGTCACGCCAATCGGGTGGGCTGGTCTTTTCCACAAGCCAGCCCGAGCCCTCAGCGGTAGACTTACCTTTTTCCACCAGCGAAACAACCCTCTGGCCTACCTCGCCAGTGACGCCCACCTCTCCACCGCCGTCGCTTGAGCCCGGCCAATCGACCTACCCATTTTTGGGCTTACAGACTGCCACACCTGGGCCAAATTCACCGGGTATATGGCTCACACCCGACCCGGTAGTCATCCCCCCACCGTTCACTTATTGGTCTCAGCCGGGGGATACCCTTACTGCCCTGGCAGCTCGTTTTAGTGTCAGCCCTGACCAGATCAGCCCTCCACAACCCAACACTGGCCTGTTACTTCCTGGGCAACAGCTCACCATTCCCAACCTGCTGGGTGACCCACCTTACTCCAGCGCCTTGCTGCCAGACAGCGCCATCATATACTCCCCTTTAGTATCCGGCTTCCAGATTGATGCCTATATTAATCACGCCGGTGGCTATTTGAGCACCTATCGGGAAGAGGTAGAGAAGGATGAATGGCTGACGGGTTTTGAGATTGTGAGGCGGGTGGCGCTGGAATCCTCGATCAACCCCCAGCTGCTGCTAGCCTTTCTGGAATTTCGCTCGGGTTGGGTTCGCGGCCAACCCAATGACCCCATTCAGGTGGATTATCCCATCGGTTTTTACGTCCCTGATTACCATGGCCTGTACCTGGAACTTTCCCTGGTCGCCAAAGAGCTCAATATTGGCTATTACGGCTGGCGGCAAGGTACGCTGACAGAATTGACCTTCCCCGACTACACCCACGTGCGGATCAGCCCGGGCTTGAACACCGGTTCAGTGGCCTTGGAGACGCTTGTATCCATGTTTTACCGCCAGCAACAGGATTGGTTGGATGCTCTCTATGGTCCGCAGGGTTTCCTGGCGTTATATGCTGTGATGTTCGGTGATCCCTGGTTGGCAGCTGCCAGTGTTGAGCCGCTCTTCCCGCCCAATTTGGTGCAGCCTACTCTCGAGCTTCCCTTTGCCCCCGGCGAATACTGGAGTCTGACCTCCGGCCCGCATATTGCCTGGAGAACCGGCACGCCCCGTGGTGCATTAGATTTTGCCCCAATAACAGGTGAGCCGCCTTGTGTTGTCTCGACCGCCTGGGTGACTGCCTCAGCCCCTGGACTTGTTGTGCGCTCTGCGCGTGGGGTGGTTGCCCTCGACCTGGATGGTGATGGGCTGGAGCAGACCGGTTGGGTGCTGGTGTATATGCATGTTGCCGAACAAGACCGGGTGCCTCTTGGCACCTGGGTGGAGACGAATACTCGTCTGGGGCATCCATCCTGCGAGGGTGGTCAGGCGACAGGCACACACGTCCACCTGGCACGCAAATACAACGGTGAATGGCTGGCAGCCGACGGTCCACTACCCATGGTGTTGAGTGGCTGGGTTGCCCATGCCGGTGAGCTGTCTTACGAAGGCACTCTGGAAAAAGATGGCCGGATTGCCTCCGCCCACCCTGATGGCTCCTCTGGCTCCACCATTGTCCGCTAATATTCACTCATCCTGTGATTCCTGGGGAATGCAGGTGACTATCGGAGGATTATATGAATGAAACACCTATCAAATTCGAATTATTGGCTGAATTGGAACGGGAATGGGCGCACTTCGAACATATTTGTGCTGGTCTGAGCGAGGCAGATATGCTCGCTCCCGGGGTCGAAGGTGAATGGTCGGTCAAGGATATCCTCTGTCACCTTTCCGCCTGGGAGAAGTACCTGCTCGACCGGTTGGGTTACGTTCTCAGCGGGCAGCACCCGCTGTACCCCACCATGACCTCTTGGGATGACGTACATCGCTTCAATGCGCAGGTGTATGCCGATAACAAGGATCGCCCGCTTACCTCGGTGATCATTGAGTTTCGCAGCCTTTACCGGGGCGTGATGACTGTGCTTGAGTCACTGGATGATGAAATCCTCACCAAGCCTTATTCCTATGACTTCCCGGACGACACCCTCTCCCTCCTGCAACTTATCCGGGCTAACACCTATGAGCATTACCGCGAGCATTGCGTCGCTTTGGAAAAGGATAAATAACTATGCTTGAATAGTCGCGACATGACTAAGGCATCATCTCTGGAGGTTTTTAAAAGAAAGAATGTCACATATTGTTTGAAAATTAGCATAGAATTGGGTACGCAAGGGTGCAAAATTCGATGAAGTTACCCAAGATCCTGAGAATGGGAGATTGATATGCGAGATCGTTTGACTGATAGTTTAAAAGCCGCACAGGACATAGAGTACGCAGATATCCGGCTTGAGGATAAGACCAGTACCTGGATCAATTTCCGCGGCCCCGACCTGGATACGATTGGTTCAGCGCGCACAGTGGGTGGCATTGTTCGAGCGCTCTACAAAGGCGGCTGGGGTTATGCCACCTTCAATGACCTGGCTGACCTGCCCAAGCGGGTGCGCGAGGCATGTGAAACGGCTAGGTTGGTTGGTAGTGGCGCCACCTATTTTGCCCCTGTTGAATCCGTGGTGGATGTGGTCAAGGCAAAGCTGGTCAAAGATTTCCGCCAGGTGCCATTAGCCGAGAAAAAGGCTCTGGCTGAAGAATATAATCAAATCATTCTGGGGCGCCATAAAAGCATCCAGACCAGTTCTGTGCGTTATGCCGATAGCTTCAAGCAAATCTGGTTTGCCAGCTCGGAAGGCACGTATATCGAGGAGGAAGTCCCGGATGTCAACCTGATGGCTGCGGCGGTTGCCCGTGAGGGGGATATCGTCCAAACCGGTTTCGAATCTTGCGGGGGTGCAGATGGTTACCAGGGTGTCGAAGGCTTCCATGACGGCGCCAGAAGCGCTGCCCAGAGAGCCGTTGACCTGCTGGCAGCCCCACCTGTAACAGGTGGCAAGTACACCGTAGTCACCAACCAGCTCCTGAGCGGGGTGTTCACCCATGAGGCATTTGGTCATCTGAGTGAGTCAGATTTTGTATACGAGAACCCGCGCATGCAGGAGATTATGCAGCTGGGGAAGCGTTTTGGGGTTGAGAAGTTGAACATCATTGACGATGGCACATTGCCAGGTGGGTTGGGAACCCACCGCTACGACTATGAAGGGGTGCCCACCCGGAAGAATTATCTCATTAAGGATGGTATACTCGTCGGCCGGCTGCACTCGCGCGAGACAGCTGCTAAGATGGGTGAACCTGTCACCGGGAATGCACGCGCTGTCCACTTTCAACATCCTCCCATCGTCCGCATGACCAACACCTTCATCGATCAGGGGACGGTGGCATTTGAGGATATGATCAAAGATATCAAGCTGGGAGTGTATGCCCTCAAAGCCATTGGTGGCGAAACTGCCATGGAGATGTTCACCTTCAGCGCAGCCTATGGCTACATGATCCGTAATGGTCAGGTTGCCGAGCTGGTGCGCGACGTGGTGCTGACGGGTAATGTATTCGAAACCCTGCTGAATATTGACCAGATCGGGAACGACCTGGGATGGGAACCCAATGGTCCCGGGGGTTGTGGCAAGAATGATCAGCAACCGCTTCGTGTGGGGCTGGGCGGGCCGCACATCCGCATTCAAAACTGCGTTGTGGGAGGTCAACAATGATTGTTCAACAGATCGTCGATAAAGCTTCGCAAAGAGCACAGGCTGTCCAGGCTGTCATGCTGACACAGGAAACCAGTGCGGTCGACTTTGAGAACGACCGCCTCAAGTCAGCCCAGTCCTCCCAGCGCACCCAGATCGATGTCAAGGTTATCGTGGATGGGAAAGTGGGCACGTCCAGCACTACCGACCCCCAGGATATCGACGGCGTAGTAAGCCGCGCCCTCGAGGCAGCTGAGTTTGGCAGCCCGGCACATTTCGAGCTGCCAGATGTCCAGTCACTAAACCCGGTGAAGATCTTTGACCCTGCCTTGTTGCCGCTTGAAAAGCCAGAGATGATCCGTATGGGTCAGCAGATGATGGATATGATCAAAACCTACAACCCAGAGATCCTGGCAGGCGCAGCGGTAAACAAGACCGTGTATAAGGTGGAGTATGCCAATTCACGCGGTGCGAACTATACTGCCGACCACACCGAGTTCAACGTGGGCGCGGCTGGGCAATTGGTACGCGACACCGATATCCTCTTCGCCGGGCAAAGCCTTGGCCAAAAGAAGCGTGCAGTGGATACTGAAGAAATTGCTGCCCAGGCCATCGAATATTTCCGCATGGCAGAGCAGATTGCCCCGATCGAGTCAGGTGAGATGCCGGTGATTTTTACCCCAAAGGGTCTGATTGCTCTGCTGCTTTCCCTGGGATTGGCCGTGGATGGGAAGAGCGTGTACCTGGGCGCCTCACCATTGCGCGACAAGCTCGGTCAACAGATTGCCAGCCCCAGCCTGACCATCCTGGATGACCCATTTATTGAGTATGGTCCAAACACCAGCGCCTTTGACAATGAGGGTGTAGCTCGCAAAGTCACTCCACTGGTCGAAAAAGGCGTGCTGCGTAACTTCATCTACGACCTGGACACAGCCGGGCGTGCTGGCACCAAACCCACCGGTCATGGTTCCTACCGCAACCTGACTAACCTGGTGATCGACCCGGGTAATACACCTTATGAGACCATGCTGCGTAATACTGACCAGGGACTCTTGGCGCATGAATTCCTGGGACTGGGGCAGGGCAACCCGATCAATGGTGAATTCTCGCTCAACCTATTCCTGGGTTACAAGATTGAGCATGGCAAGCTCGTCGGGCGGGTCAAAGATGTTATGCTGGCCGGCAATGCCTTCGATGCACTGAAGGATATCATCGCCATCAGCAAGGAGCGCGAGTGGGTGAGCGGACCATGGGTATGGCTTGCCGGTCTAATGCCCTATATTCAGGTCGGAAAATTGAGTGTGACCGCAAAATAACGCCATAAATTGATGGATGGAAGCGACAGGAGACAGCTATGCTTGAGATGCCGGAAGCCGTGACGATTGCCCGCCAGATGCAGGAGACCCTGACCGGTAAAACGATCCAACACTTCTCCCGTGGCGCTCTGGTGCACAAGTTCCTTTGGCTGAGCAAGCCCGCCGAAGAGTACGATGCCATCCTCTCAGGTATGCAGGTCACAGGCGCCAGCAGCTATGGGCGCTCGATCTATCTGTATGTGGGTGATGCACACCTGCTGTGGTTTGGCGAGCTTGGCGGGCGCATTCTCTACCATCCGCAGGGACAGCCCCTGCCCGTCAAATACCACCTGCGCTGGGATTTTGCCGATGCATCCGCCATGACCTTTACCCTTCAGATGTGGGGCTTCGTCAGCCTGCTTGAAAAAACCGAGCTGCATAAGCAGCCGCATACCGAGACCGGTATCCCTCCTCTCTCCGAGAGGTTCACTCCTGAGCGCTTTGACCAGCTGCTGGAGCAGTACCCCGAGAAGACAAAAAAGGGTGTCAAGGGTTTCCTGGTTACTAGCCAGCACATCAACGGCATCGGCAATAGCTACCTGCAGGATATCCTGTTCAGAGCGAAAATTCATCCTTCCCGCAAGATTCCCACGCTTACACCAGATGAGCGCAAGAAGCTCTATGCTGCCATCCAGGATACGATGGCGCAAGCGATCAAGCTGGGCGGGCGCGAGGATGAGCGTGACCTGTTTGACCATCCCGGTAGCTACATCCGCATGATGAGCAGCCAGACGGTTGGGCAGCCTTGCCCAAATTGCGGTACAACCATTCAGAAGATTTCCTATCTTGGTGGGGCGTGCTATCTCTGTCCCACATGTCAGGTGTAACCATGAGCGTTCCTAAGAAAATGCGAGCCATGCTGCTTGAAGCACAGCATCAATCGCTGAAGTTGGCTGAAGTCCCTGTCCCACAGCCTGGAGCGGGTCAGGTATTGATAAAAGTACATACTTGTGGCGTCTGCCGCACCGACCTGCACGTCCTGGATGGGGACCTGACCGAGCCCAAGCTGCCCCTCATCCTGGGGCACCAGATCGTCGGCACGGTCATCCAATTGGGTGCGGGAGTGGACCGGTTTGCACTTGGTCAGCGTATCGGCGTACCCTGGCTGGGCTACACCGATGGCACCTGCCGCTACTGCCTGCGCGGCCAGGAGAACTTGTGCGACAATCCTAAATTAACTGGCTATACCCTGGACGGAGGCTATGCCGAATATGCCGTCGCTGACCAGCGCTACTGTTTCCCCTTGCCCGAATCTTACAATGACATCGAAGCCGCGCCACTCCTATGCGCCGGGCTGATTGGCTACCGCACTTACCGCCTGGCGGGGGAGCATGTGGAACGTCTCGGCATCTACGGTTTTGGCGCCGCCGGGCACATCATCGCCCAGGTGGCTACTTACCAGGGCAAGCGGGTGTATGCTTTTACCCGCCCTGGTGATTCTGCCACGCAGGCCTTTGCACGCCGCCTGGGAGTATATTGGGTAGGCGGTTCGGATGAAATGCCCCCCGAAGAGCTGGACGCAGCCCTCGTGCTGGCACCGGTGGGTGCGCTGATGGTAACTGCCCTCAAGGCGGTAGCCAAGGGAGGTGTGGTGGTAAGCGGCGGCATCCACATGACGGATATCCCCTCCTTCCCCTACCATTTGCTATGGGAGGAGCGCACCATCCGCTCTGTAGCTAACCTTACCCGCCAGGATGGGGAAGAATTCCTTGAGATCGCCCCTCAGGTGCCGGTGAAGACCGAGGTCACCCCCTACCCGCTCGAGGACGCCAACCAGGCATTAGATGATCTACGCTCGGGCAAGCTGGACGGCGCAGCCGTCTTGACGATTTAATCCGTTATCCTGTTGGTCGGGTAATTTACCTCAAGGTTTTTGTAGCCGGGATCGTTGATCCCGGATTTTCTTTATCGATACAAGCGCGTCCGAATTGTAGGAGCGGGTCGCGACCCGTCCCTTTTATTAAATTAGAAATTTCTTTGTGTCCCCGGTGTTCTTTGTCTGTAAATATCACCCCCTAATATTACCTCACCCAATGTGCCAGCTGCTCCAATGGGCGGCGCGGGTGCTGGTCGGGGAACTCGCCTGGGTAACCAATGGACAGGATGACCACTGGCACCTGGCTGTCGGGTGCCCCGATGATCAGGCGCACCACCTTCTCGTCGAACGTACCCACCCACACGCTGCCCAGCCCCAGGTTGGTGGCTGCCAGCATGGCGAAGGTGCAGGCGATCGTAGCATCCTGCACGGTATACAGGCGGGTGCCGCGCTCGGTGTAGCGTCCCTGGGTCAGCTCGGGGTGAGTGCAGAAGACCAGCGCCACGGGAGCAACGCCAATGTATTCCTGGGCCAGCGCTGCACAGGAGAGCCCATCCCGTTTTTTGGCATCCGTGACCACGTAGATTTCGTATGCTTGCAGGTTGCCGGCTGATGGAGCCAGGTTGGCTGTCTCCAAAATCTGCTGCAGCTTCTCCGCTTCCACCGCCTTGGCTGTGAAAGTGCGGATCGAATGCCGGTTCCTGATCACCTCGGAAAATTCCATCGCTGATTGCTCCTCACCACAAGGGGTTCCGCCTTTGGATGGTATATTGTAACTCAAGAAAGGGAAGATGGATAAATAGGCAGGGTAGCGGCTATTCCTCGTGTTATATCTATAACCGCATGGGAAGTTCGAATCAAATAGGAAGGAAACAGGTAGATAAAAGGTATTGGAATTCAAGGCCTTTTACAGGTTTTTAAACATGAGAAATCTTAATAAATTCAAGATTTTGCGAATTTTGCAATAAACCTCTTGTGGAACAGAACATACGTGCTATAATACATATGCATATGATGAATCCTACACTTCCGCCTTACCAATCAAACATCCAATCGAAGAAGATTCGTTCCGTTTCGTTTTCAATGAGCGAACCTTGGCAAGCGCGACGCAGCCTCGCGAGCATTTTCTGCGAGCGAGGGCGGAGCAAGCGGCTTTTGTGACCCTGGGCAGACGTTCTTTGTCTGTCGCAGTGTCGTGAACGTTTTCTATGAGCGATATTGAGCGAAGAATCTCGTGCTATTCTTCCCGAACCCGCCATCCAGCCCACGCAGGTGGGCTCCTGCACTGTCCTCACGGATAGTGTCTAGTATATTCAGAGAAGAGTATAAAATATTGGAATGAAGGCACGGCAGGCCGAGCATGTGTCCTGGTTCGAGTAAACCGT
>JBAPSY010000121.1:0-49274 GCA_049281855.1 Anaerolineales bacterium | reverse complement strand
GGAATACTATGCTTAAACTATTCGGACTGTTATAGATAGTTACCATGATAGATGAAAAGACTGCGGATAATTTTTCTCTCAAGAGAGTAATTATTAAAGGTGTTTTGCTCTTCTTGTTGACCAACCTGGTTTTTGCGCCACTGGCTCCTTTACCGATCCTCGGTCAGGTTTCGGCTTATAACGTCATCTTCCCAGGTCGAGTGCGCTTACCTTATGGAGAAAATCCCGATCAGGCATATAATCTAAGCCTTTATAATCTCGAAGCCATGTTTACCTCCCATGAATTGGCCGCAGGCGACAAACCTGCTGATGAATATCGAGTGCTGCTGATCGGAGATTCTTCAGTATGGGGTTATCTGCTCAAGCCAGAGAATACTTTGTCTGCTGTTATAAATACGGCTGATCTTAAACTCAGCGATGGTAAGTATGTGCGTACATATAATTTGGGTTATCCAACACTATCTCTAGCTAAAGACTTCTTAATCCTCAATTATGCTATGCATTATCAACCCGATCTGATCGTCTGGTTAATTACTCTTGAATCCTTACCATTGGATAAACAACTGGATTCCCCCATCCTCCAAAACAATACAACCAAGGTGCAGGATTTCATTACTACATATTCTATTAATCTCGATCTACTTGACTCAAGGTTTGTAATACCAAATTTCTTGGCATCAACATTGGTCGGAGAACGGCGTGCACTTGCCGATATCCTTCGGTTGCAACTCTATGGTGTTATGTGGGCATCTACAGGGATCGATCAGTATTATCCAGCATCCTATGAGCCACCTCTAGAAAATCTACCCTTGGATGAGGCTTTTCATGGTCTGCATCCTCCAGAACTAAATCCTAAAGACTTATCTTTGGATATTTTATCTGCTGGTAAGATCATGTCAGGAAACATACCCATCCTCTATGTTAACGAGCCGATTTATCTAAGCCATGGAGAAAACTCCGATATCCGGTATAATTTCTTCTACCCACGTTGGGTGTACGACCAGTATCGCCAGCTTTTCGCTGAGACATGCCAGGAGGAAAGCTGGCAATGTCTTGATGAATGGAACCTGGTACTTCCCGATGATTTCACTAATAGCGCAATTCATCTGACTCCTAACGGGACCCGAAATTTAGGGTCTGAGCTTGAAAAAGCGATCTTATCGCTAGCCAATCCTTGATTTGAGATGCTAACTTTGAATAGAAAATTCCTATCTTATGCCAATCTAAAATCTTTATTGGTAATCGTACTCATTCTGAGTGCATGTTCTAGTGCCCAGTTAACTAAAGAAGTCAGTTCACCAACACCAGTTGCGACGGTTATTGATCCATCCAGATCTCCAAGCATAACAACCGACTCTTCTACCCATAACCTGACAGACAATGCAATTACGACGCAGGACAATATAATTAATCTATCTCCAAAAGTTGGGTCCACCATTAATCCAGAACAGACTGTGAATGTTCCAGCAAATAAACCAACTGTACTTTCTCCTAATAATTGGATGTCCTTGCCCATTATCCCCACGGTCAGTGAGACCGCACGCATGATCTACAAGCATGGGCTCGAAATGGGAAATGACCCCCATGCTTTCTCTAAGATCGGAGATTGTCAGAGTATCAGCACCTATTTTCTGAGCTATTTTGATCTAGCGGGTTATTACAATTTGGGCGCCTTCACATCCTTGCAAGAGACAATCGATTGGTTCTCAGGCTCGTTTTCACGCGACAGCCTGGCAGTAAAAGGAGGGTTTAACGCTGCAGCAGTTCTATCACCCCTGCGTGCTGACCCGAAACAATGTAACGTAAACGAATCCCCCATCGCTTGTGAGTTTCGCCTGCATCACCCAAGTATTGCTATTATCAGCCTGGAGGAATGGTGGGCTGGTCACCCTGAAAACTATGAAACCTACATGCGCCAGATCATTGAATACGCTATCGACCAAGGTGTTGTGCCAATTATTGCCACCAAAGCTGATAATCTGGAGGGAAATAACCTGATCAACCAAACCATCGCCAATCTAGCAATGGAGTATGACATCCCATTATGGAATTTTTGGTCAGCCGTCCAATCCCTACCCAACCATGGTTTGATCGCAGTCGATTCCTCAGGGGAGGCAGATATGTTTCATCTTACCCATAGCGAAGGATATTATTATTATAATGATCCAACTGCAACCCGATCAGGTTGGTCGGTCCGTAATCTAACAGCTCTGCAATCCTTGGATACTGTCAGGCGTGGTTTGTCAGAACAGCCTTGAATGGAATTTGAATTGAACGCGAAGGAAATATATGACCGTTGAAATCATGCAAACCATATCCACCTTTATCTCTACTCAAATCCTTAAGCAACCCAAGCGTGTGCTTCAGCCAAATGAACCCCTTCTTTCCAATGGTCTAGTGGATTCATTCAATCTGGTGGATCTGTCCCTATATATCGAAAAAACATTCAATGTTATTATCGACAACACTGAATTGAACCATGAGACGTTTGATACCCTTGCTCAACTAACGAATCTCATCCAATCACGTATGTAATATCTTGGTTATGAATACCCTGGCTCAAAACCTGTTACAGTTATACGAGGTGGCGCCTCAATCCGTTGCAGTGCGCCTGTTATTTAACCAAGAACCTGAAAAAGTTATTACGTATGAACAATTGATCCATGGTTCTGCTGGTTATGCCGCTGCATTAAAAAATGCTGGTATCCGGCCTGGTGAAGTGGTGATTCTTATCCTTCAACATGGGGAAAACCTGCTTTATGCTTTCTTCGGAGCGGTTCTATACGGCGATATCCCAGCCATCATGCCTTTTCTAACAGAAAAACTCTCGACAGAGCAATACCGTCAATCAATGACGGCACTTTTTGAGATCACTGCCCCTGCGGCAGTGGTGACATATCCTGAATTTCTTGGTGAGGTTCACCAAGCCATCAAGCCAGGTAGGTCTGTCAGAATTGTGCTCGTTTCAGACCAAATTGCCCCTCAAACTGAGCTTCAAAGATCACTCTTTGAAACAGGTACAAATCGTTCACCAGAAGATATTATCTTACTACAGCATTCATCTGGGACCACCGGTTTACAAAAAGGAGTTGCCTTATCCCATAAGGCGGTCTTAAACCAACTCAAGTCTTATTCACATGCACTCCAACTCAACCCATCAGACATTATTGTGAGTTGGCTTCCTCTTTATCATGATATGGGGTTAATTGCCGGGTTCTTATTGCCCATCCTATCCAATATTCCCCTAGTTTTACTTTCCCCTTTCGATTGGATACGCGCTCCACACAAGCTGTTGCATGCTGTTACGAATTATAAGGGGACACTCTCCTGGTTGCCTAATTTTGCCTATAATTTTTGTGCTCAAAAAATCCGCCCCCGCGAATTAGGAGGTATTGACCTATCCACCTGGCGAGCGGTGAGCAACTGTTCCGAACCAATGTATTGGAAAAGCCATCATATGTTCCTAGACCGCTTCCAGCCTTATGGGTTGCGTTCATCTGCTTTAACCACCTGTTACGCTATGGCAGAAAATGTATTTGCTGTATCCCAGGGTGGCATCACCAAACCCGTCAAGGTCGACCAGATCAGCCAACGAGGTTTATTGATTGATCGGATCGCAACTCCGACAAAAAATGGTCCAGATACAATTAACATGCTTTCAGCTGGACCCCCAATTGAGAATACCCATATCAGGATTCTCGACCAAGAACTTTCTGAAGTCAGCGATCGCCACATAGGAGAGGTTGCCATATCGAGTGACTGTATTCTAACCGGCTATTACAACCGGCCTGATTTAAGTAGCAAAGCGTTTCATGATGGCTGGTATCTTACTGGTGACCTGGGATATATCGCAAATAATGAGGTTTATATCACCGGACGAAAAAAGGACTTGATCATTGTGGGTGGGAAAAATATCTATCCCCAAGACCTTGAAAGTCTGGCGAGTGAAGTCAGCGGCGTGCATCCTGGGCGTGTAGTAGCTTTTGGTGTGCCTAATGAGGTTACAGGCACTGAAGATGTGGTTATCATCGCTGAAGTGGATGTAGATAACAAAGATGTATATGATTGCGATTTCGATAATTCACCTGAGATTGGTCGCATATCAGATGAAATCCGGATGCGTATTACGCGTGGCTCAGATATTGCATTGCGCTTGGTTAAGCTGGTGAAAAGAGGCTGGTTAGTCAAGACCAGCAGCGGTAAAATCGCACGTAATGCCAACCGGGAGCGATATCTTTCCGAGTTTACGGTGAGTTGATCAGATATGGACGCCAGACGGGGTCAAAATCATAAGCGGGATCTACCAATAACGGATGTCTGTCCACACCATTCGCCCGCATCACATAGATGTCATGATTCCCTGAAAACCAGCTGGTAAACAACAACCAGAAACCATCAAAAGAATAATTCACATCTGATACCAGTTGAGAGTTGGGTACCTCGACGGGCATGGTACCTGCCTCAGTAAATGGGACTGCCATCAGCACCGTAGCGCCGGTTGTATCAGATAAGACTGATCTTGTGTAAATCACAACGGATCCATCTGGTGACCATGAAGGTCCATTGATCACATAATCCCCTCCACCGACCGTGAGGCTGTGCCTTTTTTCTCCATTGACATCCATTGCCCATATTCTACTATCACTGTTTACATATGCAATTTCTGTCCCATTTGGAGACCAGGCAGGTTGTGAGATTGCTCTGGTCTCATCCTCTACTAGGGATATTATTGTGTAATCTTTCAGATTTAAGATATAAATCCCTGGCACTCCCCCCTTGCGTAATGATGTAAATGCTACCCGGGTTCCATCCGGTGACCAGCTCGGATCGTAATCACCTCCAGGAACATTAGGTAATGGCACCAACCCAGTACCATCAGCATTGACGATGAACAGACTTGCACCTGGGTAGGAATTCAAGTGTCTGACGCAAGGGGATACAAAAACAATTTTCGTTCCATCTGGTGACCATCTTGGTTGGCAAGCCCCTTCCTGAATGTCCGTGACCTGTTTTAGTCCACCTCCATCAAGGTTCATCAACCATATTTCTACCGCTCCAGAACGGCTAGAAGCAAAAGCGATTTGAGCTGCACCTCCCATGGAAGTGGGCAGTGGCGTCAAGGTTATTGTTGGTGAAGGTACTGGGGTGCCAGTAAAAGATGGAGTTAAGGTGTTAGTCACAGTCGCAGTAGGAGATTTCTGGGGAGTCGGGGTCTTGGATATGATTGCCACAATTGGAATCCGAGTGTTCGTAGGTATTTGGAAGGTTGGTGTTAGAGTTGGATCAAAAGCTGGGACGATGTAACCTATCATTTGTTTTACGACATCTGGTCTGAATCTATATGTGGCAAATCCCCCCAACACAAGGAGAGGTAACAATGCTAATAACAACCACGCCGAGGCACCTCTGCGCGGTTTGGACGTATTCGGAAGTATTTCAATATCATCTATAGCTTGATTTAATGGACGAGTGGATTTTCTCTTCTCCCTACCTAACCCATTCTCTTCTGAGGGTTTTTCTGGTTGTTTGCCCGCCCCTCCCGGTAATCGGTCATGCAACGTAATAGGAGGCGGTTGCAGAACCAATTCCAGGGGTAATTTTCGCCTGGAAATACTCCTAGCTTCCATCAAATCATATCTTAATTCCTCAGCGGATTGGTAGCGATCTTCTGGATGAATAGCCAGACATTTTTCAATGATTTCTATTACATGTTCCGATACCTTGGGGTTGTATTTATGGATGGATGAAAGTTCTGTTTGGTTCATAGCACGATCAAGTCCATCCTCGGGTAGTGCATCAGTGAGCGCACAAAATAATGTTGCACCCAGCGAATAAATATCAGATCGACCATCAGTTCGAGCAGTCCCGTATTGCTCAGGTGGTGAGTAGCCAGGCGTCATGGCTCTTGCGCCAGTATGGGTAGCCTCACGCCCTTCAACTACCTTAGCTAAACCAAAATCCACAAGGTAGATATGCCCAGTGGATGTGATGCGTACATTGCCTGGCTTGATATCCCGATGTAAGATCATCGGCTCACGGGAATGCATGTACGCTATTGCATCACAAATCGCCACTCCAATTATGATCACTTCTTGTTCAGGTAGTGGACCTAATCGGTCTAACCTTTGGCGAAGATCTTCCCCCTCGATAAAATCCATGACTAAATATTGCCCCATTGGTTCAATAACAAAATGGTCTGACACCCTTGGTAAATTCTGCTGGCGTAGGCTGGCTAAAATGGTCGCTTCCAACCTAAATTGACGCGCATATTCCTCAGTGGTGAAGAGATTTTCCTTTACAGCTACCTCGACGCCCAAGTTCTCATCTATAGCCTTATAAACCGCAGCCATCCCGCCTTGTCCCAATACACCGACAATGCGGTAACGATTATTCAGCACTGAGCCAGATTCCAATGTCATTAAGTACTTATTATACGTGAGTGGAGGCGTTCTGAACCAATCATCTATAACAAATAACGCTCAACCCCAGTGCGAAACAAGCGATTTCTCCCTCGTTGGGCGTTATATACAAAAGTAATATTTTTCATTTATATTACGGTGTCCTGCCCGCAATACTTACCTAAGTTTTCTGTTTGTCCAGGTCAAATATACAAGGGCAATTTAAATATCTGCACCTTGGTTTGGGTCGAAAATCATGTACAACAGGATTAATCGAACATCTTTTTCCCTTACCAATTTATGGTTACTTGCTTGTAAAATTTGTATAGGAATTTTATGCTGGAGCACTGGAATAATAACCAGCTAGATATCCAAATTCTTGACATCCCTTGCGTGGGTTTGAATAAACCTGCGTCTGGGTGGAACCGCAGACCCCATCAGCATATCGAACGTCCGATCAGCTTCGGCAGCATCATCAATGGTAACTAATAAAAGGGTGCGAATGTTTGGATCCATGGTTGTATCCCAGAGCTGCTCCGGATTCATTTCTCCTAACCCCTTGTATCTTTGTAGGGAAATTTTTTCGGAAGAAACACCCATTTCTTTCACAATACGTTCTTTTTGTCCATCACTATAGGCAAACTTCACTTGATTTTTATACGCTACCCGAAACAATGGTGGTTGTGCAATATACAGGTGTCCTTCTTCAATCAGCGTTGGCATGTAGCGAAAGAAAAAGGTTAATAATAGGGTACGGATGTGACTTCCGTCTACATCTGCATCAGTCATAATGATCACCCGTCCATATCGCAAACCCGAAATATCAAAATTGTCACCAATGCCGGTTCCCAAGGCTGAAATTAAGGCTTTCACTTCGTTATTAGCCAGAATTTTATCAAGCCTGGCACGTTCGGTATTAAGAATCTTTCCACGTAATGGCAGCACCGCTTGAAAATGTCGGTCCCGACCTTGTTTAGCAGAACCACCCGCAGATTCACCTTCTACCAGGTAAAGTTCAGTTTTCTCTGGATCACGTTCCGAACAATCTGCCAGCTTGCCTGGTAAGGTTAAACTCTCAAGGGCTGACTTACGAATGACCAGGTCACGCGCTTTTTTAGCTGCATCCCTTGCCCGGGCGGATGTCAAACATTTTTGGACAATGGCTTTCCCAGCCGAAGGATTTTCCTCCAGGAAGGTACTGAAGCTATCTCCCACAACTTGTTGCGTTAATGTCTGTGCTTCGGGATTCATCAGTTTGACTTTAGTCTGACTTTCAAACTGTGGATCTGGATGTTTAATGCTGATAATTGCGGTTAAGCCTTCACGAGTATCATCTCCTGTGAAGTTTGGGTCAGCTTCCTTGAGCAGCCCACTTCGACGTGCATAATCATTTATTGTACGGGTGACAGCTGCTCGTAATCCCGTCAGGTGTGTTCCACCATCAATGGTGTTGATTGTGTTCGCAAATGAATATACTGATTCTGCATAAGATTCAGTATATTGAATGGCTGCATCTATAGTGATACCTTCAATTTCCTTTTCCGCATGCACCACCGGATGCAGTACATCCCTGTTGCGATTCAAATATCTAACAAATGAAGTGATGCCACCTTCAAAATAGAAAGTCATCTCGCGATCGATCCGAGCATCCCTGAAATATATCGTTACCCCGCGTGTCACAAATGCCATCTCACGAAATCTTTGTGACAATGTATCAAACCTGTAATCCAGTTCTCCCTTGAATATTTCGGGGTCGAATTTAAAGGTCGTCCGTGAGCCAGTTTCCTTGGGGGTAGTTTTACCGATAATAGTTACCGGTCCTTTTGGGTATCCTCGTTCGTATCTTTGAAAGTACTTCTTACCATCACGTCTGACTTCTACTTCACACCACTCCGATAATGCATTGACTGCTGAGACACCCACCCCGTGCAGTCCACCAGATACTTTATAACCCCCTCCACCAAATTTTCCTCCCGCGTGTAATACCGTCATAACCACTTCAAGCGCTGATTTTTTCATAGTTGGGTGGATATCCACGGGTATACCTCGACCATTATCCGTGACCGTCACACTGCTATCTGAATTAATCATCACCTCAATGCGATCGCAAACACCAGCTAATGCCTCGTCGATGGAATTATCCACCACCTCATACACCAGGTGGTGTAAAGCCTTAATATCCGTTCCGCCAACATACATGCCTGGGCGTCTGCGTACTGCTTCAAGACCTTCCAGGACCTGGATATCTTTTGCTTCGTAAGATAATGGTGTTTTATCGTCAACCACACATACCTCCAGGGCTTAGTTGCCTTGAATCGGCATCTCTCTTTGAGATTTTATCAATCTGAGTGTTTCTTGAGTCCAAAGGTCAGCATCACGATAATAAACGAAGCTTGCGGCTAATAATGCACTCGTTATAAAAGCATGCCCACCAACGCCGATCATGGTTAGCCATGAAGTTTCGGGTGGTACTCGCCATAATATATCTAATCCCTCACTAATCGCCAGTATTGAAAGGAAGAATAGCGAAGTAGTTGGTAATGTCATCCGAGTTAGTACCATACTTCTTTGGACGGATACTATGGCTTTGTTGTGATTCACGAATATGCCATGAGCAGAAAAAATCAAGGGGAATGCCAACCAAAGCATAACCCCAATATAAAGAGTGATAGCGAATTGACCTAGCGGTAATCCAAATAAAGCGATCGCAGAAATAACGCAACTCGATGGTACACTCACAACGATAAAAAGGATAAGCAAAGCTAGAGCCAGGCTGAAAACTTGAAGTGATGACCACGGCCAATCCTTAACAGCTTTCTTAATATCAATCCTGCCGTTCATGACAATCTGGCCGATTATGATGTAGAAGAAACATCCACTGATTAATCCCGTCAACAGCAATCCGATAACGACCCCCATAATGACGAGAGGATTAGTTAGATCAACGAAAAAAGGAAGACCGTTCGGGATTCCTATTGGCAACCTTAATGCCATCAAACTGGGAATCCCTACAGGAATCGTCCTCAATAAATTGAGCAAATTGAATTGGGATGCTGCAGACCGCATTATATCCATACTTGTTGAAAGCACATCCCCAGGTTGGATCGAATTGAACGGGGGTAAAGAAGCCATTACATCGAAATAATTATTAACCAATGTCTTTACCTGCAAACGAGGACCCAACCAAAGCAGTAAATCAATCGCGAGAGGGATGATGATGATCACAATTTGATTTGCAACTGCGTCAAAACCAGCTCGTAATGAGGCAATCGTACTTGGAGGTATCGGTGTAATTTGAGATTCTATTTTGTCCATACGGCATTCCATTGTACCATAGACGCATATACGCAGTGTTTTTCCCGCCAGTATTAAAATAATTCGCAATTTTGGCGACGATAATATAAAATATGCTCATGCGTCTGCATAGACCAGCAACCGTGACCCTGGTTTTCGGTATATTAATAGTCTTCCTATTACTTTTTCTGATCTCATTACCAGGTCTTGCGGTAACATCAATGGATTCCCTTCCTGAAGCTACAGGCACTTATATTCCTACGATTTTTTTAGATCTGTTACAAACAAAGAATATATCCTCGACCTCGCCAACCCCAACACCATCGGCAGCCCAAAATATCGTCATTACTGACACACAAACATCGACTCCTGACTATACTTCAACACCGACCTTTACTTCATCGCCGACATACCAACCGACTCAAACCCCAACACCATTTTCTACCCAATTTTCATATTTTCCAATCTTATCCAAGGAACGCATTATACCAACCCCTCAACCCTTCGAAACAACACTCTTCTGTGATGACCTAAGTCATCCTATTTCCATTCCAGATAACGATACTAATGGGGTTAACGATGATATTTTAATCGACGATGGCAGGGTACTGGTTAATGTGAGGCTATACTTGGATATTTCCCATAGCTGGGTTGGAGATCTAGTGGTTAGGCTCACCAATCAAAGCACGGGAATATCAATAATAGCCTTGGATCGACCAGGATCCCCACCTCTTGGTTGCGGTAATAATGACCTCGTCGCCATCCTGGACGATACAGCAGCCCAGCTGGTTGATGATCAATGTGCCTCCTACCCTCATGCAATTTCGGGAATTTATAGACCGAACGAAAAACTAAATGTCTTTAATGGGGGAAGCGTTTCTGGTACATGGCGGCTTAATATCTACGACCAGTATCAGAATGACATGGGTAACTTAAATCATTGGTGTCTTGAAACCCAATTATCAGATACAATGCCTGCCCTAACCCCTACACCAACTCCGTTTACATTCCCTTCAGATGCTTATATCAATGGAATGTCAGGTGAGGATCAGCAACTTGAGTTGGATTGTGAATCCCGTTCAGCTGTGGATTGGGCAAAGCATTTTGGATTTAATATCAGTGAGATTGATTTTCTAAACCATATACCAACCTCTGATGACCCAGAAGTCGGAATTGTAGGGAATCCAGATGGCAATTTGGGAAATATCCCACCCAATGATTACGGAGTCCACGCACCTCCCATCGCATCGGTGTTGCGTGATTATGGTTTGACGGCAAGTTCCAAACGTTCAATGCAATGGGATGATCTTAGGGCTGAGATTGCGTCAGGAAATCCAGTCGTTGTTTGGATAATCGGCGGAGCAAACTATAGCCTGGTTAATGGTACTCCTCATTATTATACTGCTGGATCTACAGGTGATACAACGATCGTGGCTCCTTGGGAGCATACAGTGATCCTTGTAGGTTATACCTCCGACAGAGTCACGGTTCTAAATGGCTCGAGATTCATTACTGTTTCACTCGATCAATTTCTTGATTCATGGTCTGTGCTGGATTTTATGGCAGTGCTTGCCCGCCCATAGATACTAGTAGATATATTTATTTTTTCCTGATCAAAAGAAAGCCTCAGGCATGAATAAATAAGTCTACAACCTGTTTAATACATATCATGATATATTAACCATACATAATTATCCAATTATCCCTGCAGAGATATATTCGACGATACCCTTGACGGTTGGTCTGAATGTCATTAGAATTCATCAAATTTTGCATTTTTAATGGGGGATTATCCCGGCAGTTAAGATTGGTATCTTACTGCTAATGGGTTTGATTGCATGACCGACATCACAATTCCTTATGGATATCTAGAAGGAGGTAGGTGCAATTCAAATTAAGAAAAAAAACAATTCAAATAAAAATAAAATATCAAACAAACTTGTCTATCTCTTGGAGGAGAATGAATATGAGTAAGCGTTTGCTAGTTTTAGTATCGATATTGATGATTGCCAGTATGGTTTTGTCTGCCTGCGGTCAAGCTGCAGCAACCTATTCCTGTACTGATTCAATTGGGTGCGTTAAAATTGGTCCAACGGACCCAATCCATATAGCATATCTACTTGTCGTATCGGGACCAAACTCAGCCTTGGGAATTGACTCCCGTAATGGTGTGGAAATTGCCATTGCTGATGCAGGTAACAAGATCCTCGGTCACGATGTCAAGTTCGACGGTGAGGACGGTGGTTGTAGTGCAGATGGTGGTCAGGCAGCTGGCACCAAGCTGGCTTCTGATAATACCATTGTGGCAGTGATAGGTACTTCCTGCTCGAGCGAAGCCCGCGCCGCAGAGCCTCTGCTCTCCGCTGCAGGATTTGTGACGATCTCGTCTTCCAATACCGCTCCCGACTTAACCGATCCCACTAACCCAAATCACTATCCTGGCTATTTCCGCACCGCCCACAATGATAAGATTCAGGGTGCAGCGGCAGCAGACTTTGCCTACAACTTCCTAAGCATTCGTAAGGCAGCTACAATCCATGACGGAAGCTTGTACGCTGATAAACTGCAGGGAGTTTTCGCAGAGCAATTCACAAAGTTAGGTGGAACTATCACCTTACAAACCTCGGTAACTATCGGTCAGACTGACATGAGCTCTGTCCTAGCCTCAATCGCCACCGGCAGTCCCGAGTTGATCTACTTCCCCATCTTCCTTCCTGAAGGTGCATTCCTTATCGACCAGGCAAAGACCACGCCCGGATTGGAAAACACCAAGCTAATGGGTGCGGATGGCTTATATTCACCAGACGTGATGCAATCTGCAGGTGCCGCGGTTGAGGGATTTATGGTATCGAGCCCTCTGGTTCAAGGCCCTGAGTATGACGCCTTTGTTGCGAAATATGTGGCCAAGTTTGGTGAACAACCCATCAACATCTTCCATGCCCACGCCTATGACGGATTCAATATCGTCAAAGCTGCCATCGAGAAGGTGGCGGTTCAAGAAAGTGACGGGACAATCTATATCCCACGGCAGGGTCTGCGAGATGCCATGGCTGCTACGAAGGACTTCAAAGGTCTGACAGGTGTCCTTACCTGCAATGTCGATGGTGACTGCGCTAACCCAGTCATCGGCGCGTACGAATATCATGCTGGTGAATATCCACCAACATTGATTTGGCCGACGCAATATATAAAGTAGCCATCCTCATAAATGTAAGCAGTGGACAAAGAGGGGCGAGCAATTCCTCGCCCCTCTTTAAAAATTACTCCCATTTAAAAACAGGAGTCAAAGATGCTTCGTACCTTGCGGCAGCGCATCACATTTACGGATATCTTTATTTGGATAATCGGCTTATCTATTGCTGGGATAGTTATTTGGGGGACTATACGCACATTGGAGCAAGGTCAGTATTCAGCAAGCACCTGGCTTGACCTAACGATTAAAGGCCTGGCTCTTGGGGGTGTATACGCCCTCATCGCTATGGGCTATACCATGGTGTATGGCATCTTGAAAATGATCAACTTCGCCCATTCCGAAGTATTTATGAGCGGACCGTTCACAGCGGTTTTCGTGGCTCTTGGCCTTTCGAATTCCGGATTCTTGGACAAACAACCAATCATCAGCTTGCTGATTATTACACTGGCTTCTATGGCTGTTTCTACCCTTATCGCGATCCTGCTGGAACGCCTTTGTTACCGGCCGCTACGCACTGCACCCCGCCTTGTTCCATTGATCACAGCCATTGGGGCTTCCTTTTTCCTCCAGTACGCATTCAAGGGCGTTTTCGGTTCAGGTGTATATGGCTATCCTGAGATAAAATCCCTTGAACAATCCTGGACATTTGGCGGAATCCAAATCTATGAAACCCAGTTGGTCGTGATTTTCGGTGCAGTAGCCATGATGTTGGTCCTCTTTGGGATTGTTCAATGGACTAAAATTGGAAAAGCTATGCGAGCTGTATCTGAGGACAAGGAAGCAGCCGAATTGATGGGGATAAACGTCGATAGTATCATTGTATTTACATTTGCCCTGGGAGGTGCTTCAGCTGGCGTAGCCGGCATCCTCTACACACTATTATTTCCTGTAGTAAACTTTTACATGGGTTTCTTCCCCGGGATTAAAGCCTTTACTGCTGCGGTTTTGGGTGGTATTGGTAATGTACCTGGGGCATTCCTTGGGTCGATTATCCTTGGATTGCTTGAATCGATCGGTCCCAATTTGTTTCTAACCGGCTTGGGTATCCCATCTCCGTCTCAATTGAAGGATGCGATCGCATTCATCGTGTTGGTGCTGATCCTTATCTTCCGTCCGACCGGCATCTTGGGTGAACGGATCTCCCAGGACAAGGCTTAGGAGGGCTCCATGAAAAGTGAATCATCATACTGGGTAAAAACAGTTCAAAATGGTCTGATCGGCGGAGGCATTTCCTTACTCCTCGCGTTAATTGGGATTGTCCTGGCATTTGGAAAATCTTATATCATCACTGGCATATTCACCATGGGACAGGTTTTCGTTTTTACGCCTATCCTTTTTGAAAGCTACCAATCTGCACGAAAATCCCCCTCAAAGAATACCTTAACCCTCCTCTCAATTGGAGGTTTATCCGGGCTCTTGGGAGGTGCAGTACTCATTGTAGTAATATTACTCCAACAGGTCATCAACTTGCGGTCAGTACTGATCAACCTCTCACCCGATCTGATAGCATTACTAACTTTCAAATTACCCCTGGCACTGGGCTTGCTAGTCCTGATCGTAGCATCCGTAGTAATTGGTGTCATTAGTGCTGCCTTTTTACTGCTTCCGGCACGGATTCGTGGTGCATTAAGTCAAGCCGTCCTCACCATTGTAATTGTCGGTTTGTTTCGTGATTTGATTGTGACTGTCATCACTCATTGGGGATTTGTGAGATATGCCTTTCTCTGGTTGTTCGCTCAAAGCGGTCTCTCGATTCTTGGTGGGATCGTCCTGTTTGTAATCATCGGTGGTTTGATCTACTGGCGGATGGGTAGAAAACAGAAAACAGTCGTAAAGGTGCGAACGATTCAACAGCAACGTCTAATTCGCTGGGGGCCGATGGCTTTCTTGGGGATCATTGCGCTTTTATTACCTGTAATCCTCGGGAGTTATTTTAGTGAAATCCTGGACAACGTCGGTATCTACATTCTCATGGGATTAGGATTAAATATCGTGGTCGGTTTTGCTGGACTGCTTGATCTCGGCTACGTTGCATTTTATGCCATCGGTGCTTATACCTTGGGTGTGTTCACCACCTCCGAGGCAGTTGGAATTTGGCACCTCAACTTCTGGGCAGCTACACCGATTGCACTGATCGTGGCAGTCTTTGCCGGAATCGTTCTGGGTTTGCCCGTCCTTCGCATGCGCGGCGATTATTTGGCAATCGTCACCCTTGGTTTTGGTGAGATTATTCGTATCCTGGTACTCTCCGACTGGCTGAAACCACTCTTGGGTGGCTCTGAAGGCATACAGCGCATTGCACAACCTTCGATCGGAAGTTTTATCTTTGGTAATCAACAGAGACTTTACTATTTAATATTAGTCGGAATCATCCTGGCCGGATTCATTTCCATTCGACTTAAGGATTCCCACCTTGGCAGATCCTGGATGGCCCTGCGAGAGGACGAGGACGTCGCTCAAGCGATGGGGATTAATAAAGTTGCCACCAAGTTGCTTGCATTTGCGATGGGCGCCCTATTCTCTGGCCTGGGAGGGGCATTGTTTGCGACGAAGATCGGTTCAGTCTACCCGCAAAGCTTCAGCTTCATTGTTTCGATAAACATCCTTTCATTGATTATCATTGGTGGTATGGGCAGCATCCCGGGTGTCTTTATTGGTGGGTTGGCACTGGTTGGATTACCACTGCTACTCAGCCAGTTTGCGGATTTCCGGTACTTAATTTATGGTGCGGCATTGGTCGCCATGATGTTGATAAAACCTGAAGGCCTGTCTCCGGAAGCGCGCCGCCGCCTAGAGCTACATGAAGAAATAGAAGTGGTTCCGCTTGAAGAACCTGCAACTAGCCTAAAAACTCCTGGTGAGTTAGGAGGAAGATAACATGGCGATCCTCGTTTCAAAAAAGGTGACCAAACGCTTTGGTGGCTTGGAAGCGGTCAGCAAAGTCGATTTGGAAGTTAAAGAACATGCGATTTATAGCATCATCGGACCTAACGGAGCAGGTAAAACCACATTCTTCAATTGTGTCACCGGTTTCTACACCCCCGAGGAAGGTGAAATCCTGCTGAATGATCGGAACATCACCGGCTTATCACCGGACCGGGTCGCCCATCTTGGGGTTTCTCGTACCTATCAGAATATTCGCTTGTTCAAGAACATGACCGCGGTGGAAAACATCCTGGTAGGGATGCAGCCTCATTTAAGATCTGGGGTTTTGGGGGCGATCTTTCGCGACCCACGTACCAACCGTGAAGAGAAGGAAGCTGTGGAAGAGGCTAATCGGTTGCTTGTTTATATTAATCTTAAGGGCATGGGCGACTTAATGGCTAAGAACTTGCCCTACGGTCAACAACGTCGTTTGGAGATAGGACGGGCATTAGCCTCCAAACCAAAGCTACTGCTCCTGGATGAACCAACCGCTGGTATGAACCCACGTGAGACGCAGGATATGGTAAATTTCATCCGCCGCCTACGTGATGAGTTAGGGATTACCATCCTACTGATAGAGCATCAAATGCGGGTGGTTATGAGTATATCCGAGCAAATCACCGTTCTTGATTTTGGTGTCAAAATTGCCGAGGGCACCCCCTTAGAGATTCAAAAGAACCCGCGTGTGGTTGAAGCATATCTGGGACGTGGCGCAGCGAGCGGTCTTGGCCAGACCACTGTGGCAGACTGAGGTGGAGGATCATCATGCCTATTCTTGAAGTAGAGAATATACACTCATATTACGGCAACATTCATGCACTCAAGGGGATTTCCCTTATAGTTGAAAAAGGGGAAATTGTTACTTTGATTGGAGCGAACGGTGCCGGTAAATCCACCACCTTGCGCACAATCTGCGGTTTACTCAAGCCACGCGAAGGTCATGTATCTTTTGATGGAGAGGATCTTGCCCCTTATAAACCCCACGATATTATTTTTAAAGGGATGTCTTTGGTTCCAGAGGGACGCCGGATCTTCGCACGCCTGACTGTCTCCGAGAATCTGGAGATGGGCGCCTACAGTCGCAAGAAAGGCCCGGAAATTGCCAAGGATTTAGAGCGTGTCTTCGTTTTATTCCCTCGTCTTAAAGAGCGTCGTAAACAGGTCGGTGGCACCCTATCCGGTGGAGAACAACAGATGCTAGCCACAGCACGCGCCTTGATGGCTCATCCAAGGTTGCTGCTGATGGATGAACCATCCATGGGTCTAGCTCCAGTGCTTGTGGAAGCGATTTTCGAAACGATCCTACAAATCAACAAGGAAGGCACTACCATCCTACTTGTCGAACAAAATGCTTTGATGGCACTCTCAGTTGCTAATCGTGGTTACATCATGCAGACAGGCGAGATCGTCTTGACTGATACTGCTGAAAGTCTGCAAAAAAATGCGATGGTGCAAAAAGCCTACCTGGGAATCGAATAATCATCTTCCGTTATTAACCCAGTCCTTTGGATGAAAGTAATGTGCGTGGGTGGTAGAATTATCCCCACGCACTTTATTTCTAGATGATACATAACTTATGACGATACAAAACACAGCAGACATAGTTATTATCGGGGGTGGAGTGATGGGTGCCAGCACCGCTTACAACCTGGCTTCCCGAGGTCAACATAATGTAATCTTGCTCGAAAAAGAAGACTTTTTCGGTCTGGGTGCCACTGGGCGATGCGCAGGTGGAGTGCGGTACGAATTCGGGACAGAAGTCAACGTCCGATTGTCGCTCCTTAGTTTACCTATGCTTGAACGCTTCAAGGATGAAATTGGTCAGGTAGTCAATTACCGTAAAACTGGTTATTTATTCCTGCTTACGAATCAAGATGAAGTAAACATTTTCAAGCATAATGTCGATATGCAAAACCGCTTAGGTGCTCAAACACAATGGCTTAGTGGGGATGAGATCCGCAAGCGTTTACCCATGATGTGTCTCGAGGATGTTATCGCAGGCAGTTTTAATCCTTCGGATGGACTGGTGGACCCCAACAGTGTGGTGATGGGGTATATCAGTGCTGCTCAACGTTTGGGCGTAAAAGCACTTACCTCTACCCCCGTGACTGGAATTCAGGTTCGATCTGGTAAGGTCGTTGGTGTCAAAATCCCCGACCAGACAATATCTTCACCAGTCGTTTTGGATGCCACTGGTCCATGGTCAGGCCTCACAGGTCAAATGGCAGGTCTCCAAGTGCCCATAGCACCCATCCGCAGGCAATGGTTTACAACGACCGCGATACCGACGCTCCCGATGGATTTCCCATTTGTAATCGATTTCGCTAAATCGCTTTATTTCCATCCGGAAGGTCCTGGTTTATTGACCGGTATGTCGAACCCAAATGAACCTCCAGGTTTTGATCAGAATATCGACCTAGAATGGGAATTGATTCACCTGGAAGCAGCCATAAACAGGTTGCCTCTATTAGAGCACGCAGGTCTCGCTTCCCGCTTGGCTGGGCTATATGAAGTCACCCCAGATGCTCATCCCATCTTTGGAAAGACACCCTTAGAAGGTTACTTTTTGTTATCAGGGTTTTCCGGGCATGGCTTTATGCATGGACCAATCGCAGGGAAATTGATGGCTGAAATTATCATAGATGGTCAGGCAACCACGATGGATATATCAATGCTCGACCTTTCACGTTTTAATGAAGGCCGCCTTATTCAAGAATATAATGTAGTATAAAAGTCTATCGTTTGCTATACGCAATGGTGATAATTTTAGAAGTGAGTATTTGTATAATTACGTCCTGGAGCATTAATGCCGTCTGCTGAAATCATTTCCATCGGTACTGAACTCTTGCTGGGAGAAATTGTTGATACCAATTCGCGCTATCTTGCTCGAAGTTTGCGCGATGCAGGGATTGACTTGTATCGAAAAACCACCGTGGGTGATAATGTAAAGCGGATTGCTCAAGCCATCCAGCAATCTTTGAAACGTTGTGATATCGTAATTACGACCGGAGGGTTAGGCCCTACTATTGATGACCCCACCCGAGATGCAGTAGCTCTTGCCATTGGAGTTAATCCCGAATTTCACCCTGAGCTATGGGAACAAATAAAAGCCCGGTTTCAAAGGTTAGGGCGCCTACCTACCGAAAATAATCGGCGCCAGGCATATATTCCAGCAGGGGCAAAAGCAATTGAAAACCCCGTCGGTACAGCCCCCATATTCATTTTTGAGGATCGGTCTCATGTGATCATTTCACTGCCAGGTGTTCCAAGCGAGATGGAATTCCTCATGGAGCATACAGTCATCCCATATCTACGCCAGCACTATGACCTGCACGGAATTATTAAATCGCGCGTATTACATACTGTGGGAGTAGGTGAATCTCAAATTGATGACCTGATCGGCGATCTGGAAACACTAAGCAACCCGACTGTCGGGCTTGCTGCACATTCTGGCCAGGTGGATGTTCGTATCACTGTAAAAGCCGAATCTGAAGAAGCTTCTGATAAGTTGATAAATCCAATAGAAAATACATTACGCAATCGACTTGGGGATTGCATTTACGGGGTTGACCAGGAAACGTTGGAAGAGATAGCTCTGCGATCAATCGCCAGGAATAATTGGACCCTCACCATTGTCGAAGCCGGTATAGGGGGCAATTTAATCCGCAAGCTCGCGTCTGCCAAGGGTCCTTTTCTGGGCGGTCAGGTGTTAACAGAACCACCCGCAGCAAATGAGTTACTTAAGCTTGCTGATTCTTATCGAAAAACTCAGCACGCTGATGTTGGTTTGGGTGTTGCCGTTCATTCCTCACCAGAATCTCATGACGTTCTTTTTGTATTGATCACTCCACTTGAGACGCAGCAATTCAAGCGTCTTTATGGTGGACCCCCAGGATATGTTCCATTATGGGCATTCAACCAAAGTTTGGACATTATTCGCAGGATACCACATGACTCTTAATGCAGACTTCATTCTCAAAAATGCCATCCTTCTAACCATGGATGTAAATCTATCGATTTTCGAACCTGGTGCTTTAGCCATCCAGGGTGATCAAATCCTTGCGGTTGGTAATGAGGCTGATATTTGCCAGCAATACTCATCTGAGCAAACCATTGATTGTCAGGGAAAAGTCCTCATGCCGGGATTGATCAACGCCCACACACACGCGGCAATGACCTTGCTCCGTGGACTAGCAGACGATTTACGCCTGGACGTCTGGCTGATGGGTTATATGATGCCTGTTGAAAGACAATTCGTTTCATCAGACTTTGTTCGATTAGGTACCAAACTCGCCTGTGCAGAGATGATCCGTTCAGGTGTGACCTGTTTTGCCGACATGTACTATTTCGAAGATGATGCTGCTCAGGCAACTGCGGATGCAGGTTTACGTGCAGTATGCGCTCAGACCGTGCTTAAGTTCCCTGGACCAGACGCCCGCGATTATGAGGAAGCTCTCGAAAATACACGTATCTTTCTGGAAAAATGGCATGGGCATCCATTGATCCTGCCAGCTGTTGGTCCTCACTCCCCATATACCTGTACACAGGAAATCCTACGCTCGGCTGCATCTCTGGCAAAAGAATTTGACGTACCGTTACTGATCCACTTATCCGAAACACGCCAGGAAGTTGAGAATAGTCGCAAAGAACACGGTATGCCTGTTATTCCGTATGTAAAAAAACAGGATTTATTCGAAGCGAAGGTATTAGCTGCACATTGTGTTCACGTCGACGATGGTGAGATAAAAACGCTATTGCATCACAAGGCAGGGGTAGCCCATAACCCATCGTCTAACCTAAAATTAGCTTCTGGATTCGCCCCGATCAGTAATATGCTCGCAACAGGCCTTAATGTGGGTATTGGAACCGATGGGCCTGCCTCAAATAATGATCTTGATATGTTCGAGGAGATCCGATTAGCTGCATTGCTCTCCAAAGGCATCAGCGGAGACCCTACTAACCTGCCTGCATCCACAGCATTGACGATGGCCACCCGCATGGGTGCTGAAGCAATTCAGCTTGGTGCAATTACTGGTTCACTCGAACCGGGGAAAAGGGCAGATTTGATCCTGGTGGATAATTCGCGGGTACACAATTCACCCCGCTTCAAAAGAGAGCAAGAAGCTATCTACGCTCAATTGGTATATTCGACCCAAGCAACTGATGTAACAGATGTTATGGTTAACGGAAAATGGTTGATGCGTGATTACCAGCTGTTGACGCTCAATGAAACAGTCCTTCTCGCCGATGCAGCTGAATATGCCCATCGCATCGACGCTTTCCTGCTTGAACGCGAACATTCAGTGCTTTCCAAATTGATCGCTATTGGTGGAGCTTCTGAAGAAGAGAGCTATGAGGTTCAAGTTAAAGTCACATTGACCGACCCACAAATCGTGATCTCTGGTGTAACCCAACCTGGTATCGAGGTTCTGCATCACCGCCATTACCACGAGTATGATACATATTTCTCATTTATGGATGCCTCTCAAGGATACTTACGCTACCGCGAAGATGAAGCGATAGGGCCGAATGATCAGATCAGTAATGTGCGTTATCGCCTCACCCTTCTTGGGCCGACACGCGAAGGAAATTTCCCAAGTGATGTGTTATTATCCCGTAGCCGTTTTATTGCACCTGCCAACCATAGCCTGCGTTTTTATCGGGAATACTTTAAACCCTCACAGGAAACTGTAATTGAGAAACATCGCTTGCGCTGGCGCATTCTCTATCATGGTTTGGAATTCTATGTTAACCTGGATCGGATGGATAACCCTGCACTCGGTCATTTTGTTGAGGTCAAGAGCCGCACGTGGAGCAGGAAAGATGCAGAACATAAGGCATTGGTTGCTTGGGAGTTAATTCGTTCCCTGGGAATAACCAACAACGTATCAGTTTCCCAAGACTATATCGAGATTGTTAATCCAAGTAACTCAATTTAAATGCCTGATTTAATTTCACCTGCTTTCCTTGATGTTGAAAAAGTTGGAGAAACCGGCTTTAAAATGGATCGGGTGCTAACGATTATAAGTGCACACTTCATCCACGATACTTACTCGGCTTTTCTTGCACCCCTGCTCCCCAACTTGATCGAAAAACTATCCCTCACTTACACCCAGGCTGGGTCCCTTTCCGCAATTACCCAGTTACCTTCTCTATTAAATCCTATCATTGGTTATCTGGATGATAAGGTCAACCTGCGCATCTTCGTCATTCTCGCCCCGGCAATCTCAGCAACAACCATGAGCTGCCTCGGTATCGCACCCAATTATCTCAGTCTTGTGATCTTGCTCTTTATCACTGGTCTAAGTATTTCAGCATTTCATGCCCCATCACCAGCGATGGTTGCACGGGCTTCCGGCGGTCAAGTAGGAAGGGGGATGAGTGTATATATGGCCGCAGGTGAGCTTGGTCGTACTATCGGTCCGTTACTTGCTTCGTGGGGGTTGCTCACCTTTACACTGGGCAGGATGCTCCCCATCGCTATTCCTGGTTGGATTGCTTCATTGGCAATTATCTTGCGTTTTAAAGGCATCCCCGTCCACGTCGAAAAGCAGGTAGGCTTCCGGGAAGTGTTGCCTACTGCCCGCCGATTGTTCTTACCGTTGATCGGTATCATTTTCTTTCGAAGTTTCTTAACTACAAGTTTGGGTGTTTATCTACCTACGCTGCTGGAAGGCGAAGGTGCCAGTATTTGGAAAGCGGGATCCACCCTGGCCATCTACCAATTTGCAGGTGTAGTCGGAGCCATCTTGGGTGGTACTACCAGTGACCGTTTAGGACGGAAACCAGTTCTTTTCATGGTTACATTGTTAGCACCAATTATGGTATTGGTTTTTCTTAAAACCAGTGGATGGCTGATCATCCCTGTATTAATCCTTTCAGGCCTCTTTGGGCTGTCGTCCCAGCCGATTATTCTGGCGATCGTCCAGGATCAGCTCCCTAATCACCGGTCAGTTGGAAATGGTTTATTTATGGCCCTTAATTTCATCTGCTTATCTATAGCAGCCATTGGAATCGGCATGCTTGGTGATCGCATGGGTTTGCGCCAGGCATTCTTGTGGACAGCTATCTCTGGTTTGATTGCATCCCCTCTTGTCTTCTTATTGCCTCGAGCTCCTAATCCCACTCCAGAACTGCAAGTATAACGATCAGAGTAATAAATAGATAACCAATGAATGACCCATTAAAATTTGCTGTCAAACTTGCTTTACAGACAGGAAACCTTTTACGAAGATTCTATGATCCCGCTGGTATTAAGGCTTCATCTAAACCGGATCACACAATGGTAACCGAGGCTGACCTGGCAGCAGATAAGATGATCACGAATGCAATCCATGAACACTTCCCCCAGGATGAGATCATTAGTGAAGAATCGTCTCATCACCTGGCGACTACCCAATCTCAAATTTGGATTATAGATCCATTGGATGGCACTACAAATTTTAGCTTAGGACTATCGATCTGGGGTGTATCGATTGCGCGTCTCTCAGATGGCTATCCAGAGCTAGGAGTATTATACTTCCCAATGATCAATGAGCTTTATACTTCCAGTCGAGGTGCAGGAGCATTATTGAATAATAAATTAATCGCTGTCCGAGCACCAGATCGAGCACAGCCTATGTCATTTTTCGCATGCTGTTCCCGCAGCTTTCGCTATTACGACATCAGCATTCAATATAAACCGCGAATCATGGGTTCAGGTGCTTATACATTTTGTATGGTAGCGCGAGGCTCTGCTTTATTGGGCTTTGATGCTGCCCCAAAAATCTGGGATCTGGCAGCTGCCTGGCTTCTCGTTGAGGAAGCAGGAGGTAAGATTGCTGCATTCGAAGGATCGCCCCCATTCCCGATTTCTAGGCAGGATGATTATAGTGTGGCAAACTATCCGACTTTGGCTGCTGCTACACCTGATGTTTTCACTTTTGGCCAAAATAAGATACAAAGGAAATCAAAATTTGCATTTATCGTCCAGGATAAGGTTTGATAGATGAGGATAATCGTTATTCGTTTTGAATATTGCTACATGCAACTATTTGAAAACCTGGTATCTAGGCAAATTAATATGCTTTCAAGATAGGACAGGAATTTATTATGGAATATCGCCATTTAGGTAAATCAGGTTTGGAGATTTCAGCACTCTCGCTTGGCGCATGGGTCACCATCGGTGGGCAAATTGGTGAAGACATATCCTATGAATGCATGAAGGTAGCTTATGATGCTGGAGTGAATTTTTTTGATAACGCTGAATCTTATGCCCATGGGAATGCGGAGATTGTTATGGGGAATGTGATCAAAAAAGCCGGTTGGAAACGATCTGATCTCGTCATCTCCACCAAGCTTTTCTGGGGTGGCAGGAAACCCAATCAAACTGGTCTCACCCGCAAACACATCATCGAAGGTGCCAAGGCATCTCTTTCCAGGCTTCAAATGGACTATGTGGATCTGATCTTTTGCCACCGACCTGATATCTATACACCAATCGAGGAAACCGTCCGTGCATTGAATTTCCTGATCGATCAGGGGATGGCTTTTTATTGGGGTACCAGTGAATGGAGCGCAACCCAGATTATGGAAGCCTATTCAATTGCTAGGCAATATGACCTCATCCCACCATCAATGGAACAACCTCAGTACAATATGTTTACTCGCGAAAAGGTCGAGAAAGAATACAATCGTTTGTATAAGGAAATTGGTCTTGGAACAACGATCTGGAGCCCGCTCGCCAGTGGGTTATTGACTGGTAAATATAATAATGGAATCCCGCAGGGAACTCGTGTTACCCTTGAAGGTTATGAATGGTTGCGTGAGGGATTTGAAGATGAAAAGGCTAGACAAAAAATCGTGAAAGTCCAAAGATTGGTACCCATTGCGGAAAATCTTGGAATGACGATCGCTCAGATGGCACTTGCTTGGTGTTTGAAAAATCCTAATGTCAGTACGGTCATCACAGGAGCTTCAAAGCCGCAACAAGTCAGTGAAAACATGAAAGCCTTAGATTTCACGGCAAAACTAACCCCAGATATAATGGAACAGATTGAATCTGTCCTGGGTAATAAACCATCACCTGTGTCAGATTATCGCTAATATCCTATAAAATCCAAGCCAACCTGCTAGAATTTGGTCAGCTTTATCTTTATTTTAGCTATCGCATTTTATTGTCGAATTCTATGATTTTCTAATTGGTTGGCGGAGAATGGTCTGCAGCCTTTCCGGAGATGTCTTGCGGGGATCCCCGAGGTAAATTTCATGGTGCTTACCATTCGTCTGGTATCCATTGGTTTTAATGAATTCGTGCATTTCTGCTATCGTTGGAGCTTCTTTCTCATAGGCTCCTGTATATAAAACTTGAACCGCAAGTCCTTCGGTAAAGGTTTCAAACCTGACTTTTGTGAGAAATGAATTATTTTTTTTCTTCCTTGTATCTTGCCTCACTTTTTCCACCCATTCGGTGGTAACCCATTCTGGCTGCATGATCATCATGGTCCATTTCCACCGATCTTTGTTAGCAAGGCTGAACTCATTCATATTTTCCATCCACCATAATCCTTCCAATGGTGGTACGATGTGCTCAAATCCTGATGATTTGAGCGCAAACTTGATCCCATAGGATATGGAATAAAGTGCCTCAATCGCCTGTTGATAATCTAAAGACGTATTTGGATTACCTTCACCGTCCAACATCAGGAAATTCATCTCAGGTACCTCAACGAGATGAAATCTACCCTTAGGAGGATTGTAGAATTGTTTGAGAGTTTTCTTAAAATCCACCTTAATACTCATACTTTGATCCTTTATTACAATATTTCTAATTTAGGAATTAATTCATACCTGATTATATAACCAAATCTCCTGGGTTCTGAATCTATAAGTAGATTAAAGCCCTAGGAATTATCAACTTTTTTATTTCCATTTTTTTATATTGCTGGCTATAATTGAAGAAAGTTTTATTATGCCTGGAGGAGATACTCTGGATAATCAACGCAGAACTCATAGTTTGGTAGATTCGGGGACGCCAAGAAAACCTTCTGACCAGTTACAACCGGGTATTATTCTTGTAAACCGATATTCGATCCAAAGTGTGGTTGGAATTGGTGGTATGGGGGCTGTATATAGCGCGCGTGATCTTCATTTTCCCAACGTATTTAAACGCGTGGCAGTCAAAGAAATGATCAACCTGGCCCGTGATCCAGTTATTCACGATACTATCATCCGTAACTTTGAGCGCGAAGCCAATATCCTTGCAACCTTAAATCATCCTTCTATCCCTCGTATCTATGATTACTTTTCCCAGGATGATCGATCTTATCTGATCATTGAATTTATTGAAGGGAAAGATTTGGAGGCTATCCTCGCAGATACCAAGGATTTCCTACCAGAAGCCCAAGTGGTAAATTGGGCTATCGAATTATGTGACGTGATCAGTTATCTGCACAACAACAAACCAGAGCCAATTATATTCAGGGATATAAAACCCTCCAATATTATGGTTAATTCTCATGGACATGTTTTATTAGTTGATTTCGGCATCGCCAAGACCTTTCAAACTGGGCAAAAAGGAACCATGATTGGTACCGAAGGATATTCTCCCCCTGAACAATATAAGGGAGAGGCTACTCAACGCGCAGACATATATGCGCTGGGAGCTACTTTGCATCACCTGCTAACTAAACGTGATCCCCGATTGGAGCCACCCTTCTCATTTGAGGAACGGAAAATTCGCACAACTAACCCAGCTATTTCGAGTGAGTTGGAAGAAGTCATTTATCGAGCGCTTTGTTATGACCCCGACAAACGTTATTCAAGTGCTGAGGTCATGAAGGAGGCTCTCCTTGCATCGGCTAAAAAAACAGGATTGCTGCATCATCTTCCAGCTGCAATTAAACCATTAACCCATGAAACTTCCGAAGTCTCAGCAGCTTGGAAATTTGAATGCGAAGATGAAATTCGCGGTACTCCCGCTTATTTCGGAGGGTCACTTTTCATTGGTGCTTACGACAACAATCTGTATGCATTAAACGCCACTAACGGAGAATTTCTCTGGAAGTTTGCATCGAGTGGTGGCATTGTTTGCAAACCTGCGATTTACGAAGGAAATATATATATCGGTTCCGAAGACCAGCGCTTGTATTGTATTAATATGCGTTCTGGCCAGGAAATTTGGTCCTATTATTCAAATGGGCCGATACGGTCGTCGCCTTATATTGCTGAAGGACATGTTTTCATCGGCTCTGATGATGCCAATCTTCATGCGGTGAATGCTTTAAGTGGACGGCGCTCCTGGCGGGTTGATGCTGGAGCTGCTGTCCGCTCCACACCCATTTTAGTCGGAGAATTTGTTTATTTTGGTACTGAAGCGGGTGACTTATTTTGCGTTGATTTGAGGGGGACTGTAAAATGGCGTTTTAAAGCTAAACGTGCCCTCACGTCTTCACCAGTTTATACCAACGGAATTATATATGTTGGTTCAGTTGATACGCTACTCTATGCTCTGGATGCGAAATCTGGATTTATTATTTGGCGATTCCGTATGACTAAGGCTTCTATCTCCACGCCATTTATTACTGATAATTATATTTTCACCGGTTCAGTGGATTCTCACATTTATTGCGTCGATATTCATTCTGCCAGAGAAATATGGAATTTCGCTACGGATAATCAAGTTACTAGCTCACCTATTACTTTCCAGGATTCTGTGTACTGCGGCTCTGTAGATGGGTATATGTATTGCCTTGAATTCCGCACAGGTCGTCTACGTTGGAAATTTCAAACCAGAGGACCTATTACTGGAACACCTATCATTGCCAATAATGTACTATATTTTGGTTCCAACGATCATAATATATATGCAATTGTTTTATAACCATGAATTTAATTCGTGGAGGATAATTAGTGTCTTCATTCTTTAACAGGCTGTTTCACAAAAAATCATCCTTTTATACATCACCATCGAAACTTGAAGAACCCTCGGAACCAATAAATCCCATCCATCTCGAAGTTAATACAACTTTAACTGAAGAATCGGTTCAATCGCATTCTCCAACCATATCACATCTCGAAGTACCCCAATTCATCGTGGGTGTCGCTCTATCGATTGGAATCCAACGCGATCATAATGAAGATTCAGTCTTTACCCTTACCACTAACTTGATAACAGATGAGAAGACGATCAATTTTGGTCTGTATATCGTCGCAGACGGAATGGGTGGACATGATAATGGTGAATTGGCCAGCAGCTTGGCGGTAGGTAAGCTGTCCTCGTATGTGATCAACAATCTCTACTTGCCATTAATTTCCCCTTCAGATAGCAAATTGGAATACTCGATCCAGGAAGTCATGCTGGCTGGAGTAATGCAAGCTCACCAGACGATCAAGATGGAAACAGAGGGAGGCGGAACTACTCTGACCGCAGCACTAATCTTAGGAGATCAGATCACGATTGCTCATGTTGGTGATAGCCGCGCTTACTCCGTTGATTCCAATGGGTCCATGCAACTCCTGACCCACGACCATTCGTTAGTAAAACGGCTCGAAGAAATTGGACAAATTTCCCCAGAACAGACATCAACCCACCCACAACGAAACATTTTATATCGAGCTCTTGGCCAAGGAGAGCCATTCGAACCAGATATCACCACCTTCCAGGTTTACCAGGGATTTCAATTGCTATTATGCTCAGATGGATTATGGGGAGTGCTACCCGAGAATGAATTAACAGCCATTGTCCGCTCCTCTTCCGAACCCCAACTCGTGTGCCAATCTTTAATTAATTCTGCGAATGCAGCCGGTGGACCTGATAATATATCTGTTATCATCGTGAGAATTCCTGACTGATCCCCATGGATAATACAACTTTTTATGATCTTTTAGGACTGCCTCGGGATGCATCCCAGGAGGAAATCCGGCGAGCGTATCGTCAACTCGTCCTTCGCCTTCATCCTGATAAGAATGTAAACAAGGGGGAGACTGAATTATTTATCGATATCCAACAAGCATTTGAGCGCCTTTCTGATCCAAGTAAAAGAGCAGATTATGATAGACAATTACCCCCTGAACCGAAACTGGTTTCTCCACTTAACGTAAAAACATTCTACAGCCAACCTTCATTATTGCGGTTATCTGAACCACAATTGATCTATACATTATTGGAATTAAACTTTCATCCTGATACCAATTTATTGGTGTCTGCTACCCCATTAAATATTTCGCTGGTTGTTGATTGTTCTACTTCCATGCAAGGGATCCGGTTGGACACAGTTAAATTAACTGCGATTGACATACTCCGACAGTTACAACCCAATGATATATTTTCACTGGTCAAATTCAACGATTGGGCAGAACTATTGATTCCTCCAGACAGCCTTACTGAGCGAAAATCAGCCGAGATGAAGATCCAACTTCTTCAGGCTGGTGGAGGAACTGAAATTTTTAGAGGTTTGGAGATGGGTTTTTCCCAAGTCGATCAACATCGCTCTAGTGAGCGGGTTAACCACATTATTCTGATCACCGATGGTCGCACTTATGGCGATGAAGCCAGCTGTGAAAAACTCGCCGATCAATCATCAGCACTCGGGATTGGAATCAGTGCAATCGGGATTGGTAGTCAATGGAATGATAGATTTTTAGATCATGTTACTTCCAAAACTGGAGGAATCTGTAAGTTTATTTCGGAAAGTGGGGATATTCGTAACTCCATTCTGGATGAGATCACCCGCCTTGGATCAAACCTTACCGAGCAAATCCATATTGAGTTCCAGATCTCTCAGGATGTGGAATTATCTTCAGCATTTCGACTCCAACCTGATGCATCGCCATTGGATCCTGTCTCCCCTTTAATTCTTGGTTACATGCCTCGGCTTGGGACCATGAGTGTGTTATTTGAGTTTGTAATCAAGGATATTCCCAAAAATGTGTCCCAATTCACCCTGGCAAAAGGTTTTTTAAATTTTGAAATTCCTAGTCATACCGTAAAAAAAAGATATGTTAACCGATTTGTATTTACCCGACAAGTTACCTCAGAACCAGCAAAAGAATCCCCCCCAGCTGTGATCCTTAATGCAATGGCGTTGTTAGCTATCTACCACATGCAGGAACGCGCCAGGCAGGAAATGAGCAAAGGAGATGTGATCTCAGCCACCCGTTATATGGAAAATCTGGCTACGCATTTGTTACAAAAGGGAGAAAATAACCTTGCGAAAGCTGTACTTACTGAGGTTGAATATATCCGTCATAATCAATCCTTCAGCGAAGAAGGTGAAAAAAGGATAAAATATGGTACTCGATCCTTGCTACTTCCAGCAAGAACCGAGGAGAATTAAATATGATTGTTTGTCCTAATTGTGGGAATAAGGAAATGCCAGGTGCCCTATTCTGTATGGAATGTGGTACCCAATTCTCCATTGTCAGCCGTGATCCAACAATGACAATTCCTAATAGTTTGGCTGATCATCTGCATGAAGACCAGCGAGATAGGTCTGAGCAATTTGTGCCACCCACTCCTGATGATGCCAGTCTCTCATTGTTTCTCGTCGAATCGGGTGAGGTGATCCCACTCGAGGGTCTGACTGAATATACGCTAGGTAGATCAGCTGAAGACCAACCCATTCTACCAGATATTGATTTGGCTCCTTACCATGCATATGAATATGGTGTATCAAGATTACATGCATCCATCAGATTAAGTCAGCCTCATGCCCTGTTGACTGATTTTGATTCAGCCAACGGGACTCTATTAAATGGTCAGAAATTATCTCCCAATAAACCTTATCCAATCACTCATGGTGATATATTCTCATTGGGTAAAATGAAGATCCAATTACATGTAAATCGAGAAGAAAGTTGAGGTATACATGCCCTATACGATCATCTTACATCCCGCCGGTGAAGAATCCATCATTGGTGAGGTGGAAGAATTACCAAAACCAACCGATTTATCCATCACTCTAAACAGTCCTCGCCGAATAGATGGGAAAGAACTTCATTATCTGACCGAAAGTGTGCTGACTGTGATCTGGCCTATCCATCGGATAAATTTCATCGAAGTCTTACCAACCAAAGCTGAGGAAGAAATCATTGGATTTGTCCGAGAGTGAACCCGATGTTGCCAGATACACACTATAAGAATTACCGGATATTGGTGGTTGACGATGAACAAAGGATGGCAAAATTCATCCGTTTGAACCTTGAGCATGATGGATTTCGAGTTGTTGAAGCTTTCACAGGGACACAAGCGATGGATCGTTTGCGCACATCCCTCCCAGATCTTGTACTTTTGGATGTGATGCTGCCAGATTTGGATGGTTTTGAAGTACTAAAAATGATCCGTACGATCAGCCCTGTTCCAGTCATTATGGTGACTGCTAAAGGTGAAGAAGAAGAACGCATTCATGGACTCGAGTTGGGTGCAGATGATTATGTTACCAAGCCATTTAGCCCTCGCGAACTGGTAAGTCGCGTTCGGGCTGTCCTGCGCCGTACAGAGCTTACCTCTGATAGCACTCATGGGTTGATTGAGGTCGACGAACGCCTGAAAATCGATTTTGATCGACATGAAGTATGGGTTGATGGAAAGTTGGTAAATTTACGCCCAACAGAATATCGACTATTGTATTACCTGGTTCAGAATGCTGGTTGGGTTGTGTCACATGATCAAGTCCTCACCAATGTATGGGGATATGAATACCGCGATCAACCTCATTATGTCCGACTGTATATAAATTATTTACGCCAAAAGATCGAGAAAGATCCCACTAATCCAATTTACATATTAACTGAACGTGGTTTAGGATATCGATTTATTGATTTCAGGCGTGACCACCCATTAGAATCAACTGAAAACTTACCGGAAAAACAGAAAAAATGACACTCCTGAAAAGTGATCAGATATAAAGGTGCAAGAAATGACAAATAAACAAAGAATATTACTGGTTGATGATCATGAGGTCGTTCGGCTAGGATTGAAAGCCTTGCTGGAACGCCATCCTAGTTTTGAAGTTGTGGCAGAGGCAGGTACTGCTCGTGAAGCGGTTGAGCGTGTAGCAGCATTTTCCCCAGATGTGGTGGTGATGGATATTCGGCTACCTGGTGGGTCAGGTATCGAAGCCTGTCAGGAAATTGCTGACAAATACCCCGATACTAAGGTGATAATGCTTACATCTTATGCAGAGGATGAGATGCTTTTCTCCGCTATTCGCGCTGGTGCTGCTGGATATGTACTAAAGCAAATTGGGGGTGAGGATCTCGTGCGTGCAATAGAGGCTGTGGCTAGAGGCGAAGCGCTCCTCGATCCAGCGGTCACCCAGCGGATTTTCCAGGAAGTTCGCAAGGCTGCCCGGGAAGAGGAGGCATCAGCTTTCTCCGCCCTAACCCAACAGGAGCGCCATGTTCTGATGCTTGTATCGGAGGGTAAAACCAACCGCGAAATTGCGAAAGCACTTTTTCTGGGAGAGGGAACGGTGCGGAATTATGTCAGCAGCATACTCTCCAAGTTGGGTGTCAGCAACCGAGCAGAAGCTGCGGCTTACGCTGTTGAACATAATTTAAAGGACTATCTATAAACTATCACCTCAACGAGGCTAAGAACGTAACTCGGTGCATGCATCGGGGTTCTCTCTTGTGTCTAATTCTATATTAACGAAAATGATGTAGAATAGATGTTCATTAACATCGGGTAGTTATTCCCAGTAAAGCACTGGGAAAAATCAAATCTCATTCCTTGGAGGAATATAACTATGACAGATCAACCTATCAATCCCGAAATAACCAGCGATGATAAATTATGGGCAGCATTGGGCTATCCCATATCACCCCTGGCTATCATCGCCCTGCTGATGGAGGATAAGAAAGCCCGTCCTTTCATTAAGTATCATGCTGTGCAATCCATTGCATTTAATATCGTGCTCTATATTCTGATTGCCATCATTTCAGTTGTCACATTTGGAGTTGGAGCCATTTGTGCACCCTTGTTTTGGCTGGTTGTTCTCTGGCCAGCGTATGTCGCATATCAGGGTAAGTATCTAGAGCTGCCTGTCATCACGAACTTCCTTAAAAAGCAAAATTGGATCTAAATTCACTTTGATAAATTTCTACCCGCCAGCTTTTTGTTGGCGGGTTTTTTCTTTTACAATTGATAATGAGCATATATATATCGCTATTTAGATAGATAATACTATGAACTCATCTTAACTTTTCTAATACTCAACCGTAGAATTAGCCCGGTAGAATTACTGGAACGAAGAAGAGACCTGGATATACCCAGGCACCGAAGGGGCAAACCTATAACCAACTAATTATGGGTGAAACTCTCAGGTAAAAGGACTTTGTTTCATTATCACTCTGAAAAGCCAGCGAATGATTTTTCGCTGACACCGTTGGGGCAAACGTTTTGGAAAAATGATTACTTCCAGGCGTGAAACTCTCAGGTCGATGACAGAGGCACACGGATATTGCGTGTGCCTTTGTGATTTATCAGATAATAAGTTTTTGTCTTGTATATATTGGAGTTCGTATTAAAATCTATCAATATATAATGAATAGGAGGCATCTCATGAATATCCCCAGCAACTTGAAATACACCGAAAGTAATGAATGGATCAATCTGGAAGGAAAAAATGGCACAATTGGAATATCTGATTACGCGCAAGACCAGCTATCAGATATTGTTTTTGCAGAAGTCATCGTCAGTGAAGGTGATGTATTACAGAAAGGTGATACTATCGCAACGATAGAATCTGTCAAAGCAGCTGCAGATGTTTACACGCCAGTAAGCGGTAAAGTCATTCGTGTTAATGAAGGACTTGGAGCTGCTCCTGAAGTGATCAACACTGATCCTTACGGTGCAGCCTGGATTATTAAACTCGAGCTGAGTAACCCTGGTGAAGCTGAACCACTCATGGATGCTGACACTTACAAAAAATTCGTTACGTCACAACAATAGGAGAAGTTATGTTCATTCCTCATACGGATGCAGACAGGGCGGCAATGTTGCGTGCTGTCGGCATTGAAAAGCTGGATGATCTATTTAGTGATGTTCCAGAAAAATATCGTTTCCCAACCTTGAACTTGCCTCCCGCACTGACTGAAATGGAAGTCTCAGCCGAGCTGCAGGATATTGCCCTGGCAAATGAAAGTGTGCATGACCTGATCTGCTTCCTTGGTGCAGGGGTTTACAACCATTATATTCCCGCAGCAGTGGATGCAATTATCAGGCGGGGTGAATTTCTCACTGCATACACCCCCTACCAGCCAGAACTTTCGCAAGGGACTCTGCAGGCGATATTTGAGTATCAAAGTAATGTGGCAGCGCTTACAGGTATGGAAGTATGTAATGCTTCTCATTATGATGGTGCTACCGCCGTAGCTGAAGCGGTAAACATGGCGTATGCCAATTTTCGTGGGAAGCGCACCAAGATCCTCCTCTCAATCGGCGTAAACCCACAATATCGCCAAACCGTTCACACCTATGCTGAAGGCTCTTCAGTAGTGTTGGTCGGTGATGACCCTCGAAGTGACCTGAAGACAGGACCTGACAGTTTAATTCCACAAATTGATGGTGATACTGCTCTGGTGGTCGTCCAATATCCAGATTTCTTCGGTCGAATCTATGACTATACGAAGTTAGCCGAAGCTGCGCATGCGATGGGTGCTTTATTGGCAGTCTCGGTCAACCCGATCGCATTGGGCTTGCTAAAAGCTCCCGGCAATATGAATGCAGATATCGTCACTGGTGAAGGACAACCCCTTGGCATCCCCCTTTCGTTTGGCGGTCCATATCTTGGACTATTCGCCACCCGCAAAGAGTATGTACGCAAGATGGCGGGGCGCTTGACCGGTGAGACGGTTGATAACCGTGGGCAGAGGGCTTATGTCCTCACCCTCACCGCTCGCGAGCAACATATCCGTCGCGAAAAAGCTACCTCAAATATATGCACAAACCAGGGATTAATGGCTCTCGCTTCGACGGTATATATGAGCTTGTTGGGTAAAAATGGTCTCCGTCAGGTTGCAGAGCTGTGTTTTCATAAAGCTCATTATGCAGCAAAAGCGATCGCTACCCTACCAGGATATTCACTCTGGTCTTCAACACCTTTCTTTAATGAATTTGTCATCGAAACTCCCATCCCCGTCTCTGAGATTAACGACCATTTGCTCGACCATGATATCCTGGGTGGCTATGATCTCAGTCAAGACTATCCGAATCTTAACCAGCATATGCTCATCGCTGTGACGGAGATGAACACGCGTGACCATATAGATCGATTGGTTGAAGTCTTATCGGAGGTGTCTCATGGGTGAACCGCAATTATGTGATATATCAGTCAGCGGACGTCAGGGGATTATTTTTCCCCAACCAGACGTGCCCCTCACACCCTTACCAGAGGGATTTCTCCGCCAAGACCTGCCAATGCCTGAGTTATCCGAGTTGGATGTGATCCGCCACTATACTCGCCTTTCTCAGCTCAATTACAGTATTGACACTGGATATTATCCTCTGGGTTCTTGCACCATGAAGTACAACCCAAAGATTAATGAAGAAACCGCCCGTTACCCGGGGTTTGCTTTCACTCATCCATTGCAACCCATCGAGACCGTCCAAGGGAACCTGGCGTTGATGTACACCCTTCAGGAATGGCTAAAAGAGATCGGCGGTTTTGCTGGGATGACCCTCCAACCCGCCGCGGGTGCTCATGGCGAGCTTACCGGGGTACTGATCATTCGTGCTTACCACCGGTCTCGCGCTGATACTAAACGCGATAAAATCCTCATCCCCGACTCAGCTCATGGGACAAACCCTGCCACTTCCGCTATGAGTGGATTACGCGTAGTAGAGTTAAAATCCGACCCGCGTGGAAATGTGGATCTTGATGCCCTACAACAAGAATGTGATGACACTTTGGCGGGACTTATGCTCACCAACCCCAATACCTTAGGACTCTTTGACGAGCATGTTGAAGAGGTCATTCGTTTGGTACATGGTTCTGGGGGGTTGGTTTATGGTGATGGAGCTAACTTGAATGCCTTGCTCGGTATCATTCGTCCAGGTGACGTCGGTTTCGATGTGATGCATTTCAACCTGCATAAGACCTTCTCCACCCCACATGGTGGAGGAGGTCCTGGCTCAGGTCCGGTTGGTGTGGCTCCGCACCTAGTTGATTTCTTGCCTTCACCCATAGTTGGGATCATCGAAGAGGGTGATCAAGAAATGCCACCACTTTACGGTTTTTTCACCCCCAAAAAATCGATCGGGCGGATGAAATCGTTTCACGGTCATTTCGGCATGCTTGTCAGGGCATATACCTATATCAACATGCATGGCGGACCGGGCCTACGAGAAATCGCAGAACACGCGGTTTTAAACGCTAACTATCTCCTGGCTCTTATCAAAGAGACTTATCACCTGCCTTATGACCGGGTATGCATGCATGAATTTGTCGTCGAAGGGCAGTGGCCAGATGCACCAGATGTGCATGCATTGGATATATCCAAGCGCTTGATGGATTATAAATTCCACCCACCCACCAATTACTTTCCGCTCATCGTCCACGAAGCCTTGATGATCGAACCCACCGAGTCAGAGAGCAAGGAAACCCTGGATGCATTCGCGGAGGCGTTGATTAAAATCGCGGATGAAGCCCATCATGAACCGACTTTGCTCAAGGAAGCCCCCCATATCACCCCTGTGGGTAGGCTGGATGAAGTTAAAGCTGCCAAAGAGCTGGTGCTTTGTTGTGGGGTAGCCACAAAAGATAAATAATCATTTTGTCAGAAGCCCGGCTTCCTCCAGAAGCCGGGCTTTTTTTTATGAATTCACGATTAATTTATCCATTCAAAATATTCAGCCTAAAACCTTACAAACTCGTAAACTATCTTACCTTGACTTAATGTTACAATACCCATCCGATACCCTTATCGGTTTCATGCATCATGGATACAACCAACCCCACAGAATTCGAATTTGTAAACCCGCGCACTAGCGTTGAAATCCACTTACCAGATAGGCGGGTTATTTGTGGCAACCGGGGAGCAGCCATCGGAAAATTCCTTTCCTTGCTCGAAACACCAAATTCACCTCCATTGGTCGGAGCTATTATTAATGGTGAGCTGCGAGAGCTCACCTTCCCCGTACACATGGATGCCAAGGTCATCCCAATTTCAATGGAAGATTCGGACGGGATGTTAATTTATCGCCGTTCACTTACCTTCCTTATGGAAGCCGCTTTCGAAGAAATATATCCAGACGCCACCCTTACGATCGACCATTCAGTCTCATCAGGTGGATACTATTGTGAAGTAAGTGACCATGATCCACTCACCAACGAAGAACTCGCAAGGTTAACAGACCATATGCGTGCTATTGTTGATGAGAACTTGCCCTTCACCAAACGGGAAGTCCCCCTTGTAGAGGCGGTTGCGTATTTCGAGGCTAAGGGTTACACAGATAAAGTGCGCCTGCTTGCGCATCGTCAAAAAGATTATCTGACCCTCTATCGTTTGGGAGACCACCAGGATTACCACCATGGCTATATGGTACCTTCCACCGGTTACTTGCAGTGGTTTAACCTGATCCTGACCAATGGTGGTTTTACGATCAATTTCCCTCGCCGGAATCTGCCAACACAATTACAACCCATGCCTAGTTATCCCAAGCTGCTGGCTACATTCCGGCGTTATGGGCAGTGGTTGGACCGCCTTGGAATTGCTAGCGTTGGTGCCTTGGATGATTCCATCCTTGCTGGTCGTATCCATGAGATCATACTGGTATCCGAAGCGCTCCATGAAGAACACGTAGCGGATACTGCTGAACAGATTACCACACGTAGTAATCAGGCAGATCCCAGCAAGAGAGTACGCATCATCCTTATCGCTGGACCATCATCCAGTGGTAAAACAACCCTAGCCAAACGCCTGTCCATTCAATTACTCTCACAAGGCCTCTCACCATATCCATTAGAGATGGACAACTACTTTCTGGACCGTGAGAGCACACCAAAAGATGAAGAAGGTCAACCCGATTTTGAAGCTCTACAAGCAGTCGATACCCATCGTCTTGCACAGGATTTACGCCGATTAGTGGCGGGTGAGGCTGTCCGCATGCCTCACTATAACTTCAAATCTGGTCGGCAGGAACCAGGTGATGTGATCCAGCTTCAACCTGGGCAGTTGATCATCCTTGAAGGTATCCATGGATTGAACCCTGACCTGCTGCCTGATTTCCCGGTCGAGCAGACTTTTCGCATCTATGCCTCCGCATTAACCCAGCTAAATCTCGATCGGCACAACCGCATCTCCACAACCGATACGCGCCTGGTACGACGCATTGTCAGGGATGCCCGAGAGCGAGGTTATACTGCTCGAGAAACCATTCAACGTTGGGAATCAGTCCAGCGTGGTGAAAAACGTTATATCTTCCCCTATCAGGAAAATGCCGATATTATGTTTAATTCCGCCCTGGCATACGAGCTTTCAGCTCTGAAGCCTTATGCAGAGCCATTATTGCGTCAGGTTCCTTTTGGAACAAGGGAATATATTGAAGCCAAACGCATGCTGGCCCTCTTGGAATGGTTCCAGCCTGTTTCATCAGACCTTATCCCTGATAACTCCATTCTGCGTGAATTCATTGGAGGCTCCATTCTTAAAGATTTCAAGTTGTGGAATCCAACCACCTAATCTTCCAATCAAAGTAATATCGATGGAATCTACCGAAAAATTCATGCGCACGATTCGTGTGCGCAATGAACAACAATTAGGTACGCTAGGTCGCCTTCTGGTTGCGGTGGCCGATGCAGGTGGAGATGTGGGTGAGGTTCGCATGATCCAGGAAACCTCCCGCTACACCTTGCGTGATATCTCCATTAACACCCAGGACGAAGCCCACATGGATCGTGTCCTGCAGGCAATGGGAGAAAACCCTGGCACGCGCATTCTCGCAATCCGCGATGAAGTGTTGGAACTGCATCAGAAAGGCAAGATCGCCATTCGCAGCCGGTTATTAGTGGATAGTCTCTCCATCCTTCGTAGGGTATATACACCAGGTGTGGCAGAAGTTTGCCTGATGATTGCCAAAGACCCATCACTAGCACGCCAATATACCGCCATCAGTCACCTGGTGGCGATTGTCACCGATGGCACCGCGGTTTTAGGTCTGGGTGATATCGGTCCCGTGGCTGGAATGCCGGTCGTGGAAGGAAAAGCCATGTTGATGGAGACCCTGGTCGGCTTATCTGGTGTCCCAATCCTGCTTAACAGCAAAGAACCCAACCAAATCGTCCAGACCGTTGCGTTAATTGCCCCTACATTTTCAGCCATTCAACTTGAAGATATCTCTGCTCCGCGCTGCTTTGAGATCGAAGAACGCTTGCAGGCAATGCTGGATATTCCTGTGATGCACGATGATCAACATGGGACTGCAGTTGTAACCACCGCTGCCCTTATCACCGCCAGCCGGATCACAGGTATCCAGCTGGAAAAAGTTAGCATCGGTCAAATCGGACTCGGTGCTGCGGGGAACGCCATTGGGCGGATGTTGATGAAACTCACCGGCAACCCGGTGTTCGGTGCTGACCTTTCGGAGGCTGCCCTCTCTTATTTTGAGCAAGTGGGTGGGAAACGATCATCTCTGAAGGAACTTATGCAAGAATTTGATGTAGTCATTGCGACCACAGGAGCAGGAGGTCTTATCAAGCCGGAGATGGTTCGTAAAGATCAGGTTATCCTGGCGCTTTCGAACCCCAATCCTGAGATAGACCCAGATATGGCGATCAAAGCTGGTGCAGCATTTGCTGCTGATGGAAAATCAGTTAATAATGTGCTTGGATTTCCCGGCATCCTGCGTGGGGTTGTGGATTCATATGCCACCCGGATCAGCCACGAGATGTACCTGGCAGCTGCAACTACCATTGCTGACCAAACACCCCCAGATGAGCTTGTCCCGAATCCATTGGATAAAAAGGTCCATCATGCCGTCGCCCGAGCAGTCGCACAAAAAGCTATCCAACAGGGATTGGCAAGGGCTGAATTCGTGCCCTATGTGGAGGAATAAAGAAATCTCATAAAATCGATATTTTTCATATCTTGAATTTGTATTTGAGAATAAGAATGCTCGGATGAAAAGTAGATCTTGATTTTTTCTACCCTCATTATCGATACAATGATCTTGGTGGGTAGTTTATATCTCTATGAAAACTAAAAGACTACCGTATCCGACCAACCATCAACAGATATTACATTGGGGGTGGATCAGTCTCAAGCAGCAGTAATTAGATATTATTATGAAGGTCTGGAACAATTAAATAAGATTGCTGGTGAGTTGGATATCTGGGAAATTCACCTGTTACCCGGTACCAGGCCAGGCTCTGGGTATGGAGTTGCTGCAGTGATCCCAACCCAGTTAATAAATCTGACGCTATGGGATCTTTGCCATCACCCTGGTCGTTACCCACACACTTGGCACCGATAGCATCACCCACGCTGTAACGGTCGAGCCAGCCGTCATGATGATATTCTTGCCTCTTACTTACAAATAGGTTCATAGGATACTGCAGATTTCGGGTACAATTTGCAACATCCTATATCACTTTGTCTCAATACCGGAGGATCCATGTCCAAAGCAGCTTTACGCGAGCAACGTCGCGCCCAACGTATCGCAAAACGCAATCGTCAACGAACGATAATCGGAATAATCGCCATACTGGTGTTAGCCCTGATTGCCTTCTTGGTCTACCGTGACTACACAACTAAAAGTCCAAAGTATCCAATTGGCACATTGGATACGACCCCTCCAACACCATCTGCAAGTGCTATCACCACTGCTTCCGGTCTTACTTATGAAGACTTGCAAGTTGGGGATGGAGCGACTGCCAAAACCGGAGACTCTGTAACGGTGAATTATACCGGCTGGTTGGAGGATGGCACCAAGTTTGACTCTAGTATCGATCGTGGTCAAACCTTTGACTTTACCATCGGAGCTGGCAATGTAATTGTCGGTTGGGATGAGGGTGTGGCCGGAATGCGTGTGAATGGTACCCGTTTGCTCGTCATCCCACCTTCTTTGGGATATGGTTCCACTGCGAACAGTTCAATCCCTGCCAATTCCACCCTGATATTTGAAGTACAACTTGTTGCAATCAAGTAAAAAAAAACGGGCGTGTGTTCCTCATACGCCCGTTTCTATTATTTTGCCGAGATAATCGTTTCTTTTAATACATTAGCAAGCCGCTCAATACCTCTCTGTATCTGCTCAGGGTTAGGATACGAGAAATTAAGTCGCATGGTATTCTCTCCACCCCCCAGCGCATAAAAAGAGGTTCCAGGGACGAAGGCCACATTGCGTTTTACTGCTACTTTGAATATTTCAGTGGTATCCATCCCTTTAGGCAACATTCCCCAAAGGAACAATCCACCTTGAGGTTTTGTCCACTCCACACCAGGTGGGAATAACTCTTCCATCGCATCCAGCATAATATTTCGCCGTTCACCATAAACACGGCGGATTAGCCAGATGTGGCGATCTAAGAATCCACCCCGCCCCACCTCGAATGCCACGATTTGGTTAAAAGTTGCTGTATGCAGGTCAGCACCCTGTTTTGCTTGCACCAACTTACGGATCACCGGCGAAGGAGCGATTACCCACGCAAGCCTTATTCCAGGAGCCAGGGTCTTGGAAAACGTGCTCAGATAGATAACATTGCCCCTGTAATCACTGGAGCCATTACTACGAAACTCATTGTCCAAAGAGACGATCGATGGCAAATTTTCTCCTTCAAAACGCAGCTGACCATAGGGATCATCCTCGATGATCGGCACTCCATAGCGGTCTGCAATTTCAATCAGCTGCTTGCGTCGTTCCAAGGATAAGGTCACGCCGGTTGGGTTTTGAAAATTGGGTAATACGTATATGAACTTCACACCGCTGCGTAAAGCATTTTCAAGTGCGTCAGTGATCATGCCACATTCGTCCATCGGGACGGTGACATACTCAGCACCGTAGGCGTTCCAGGCTTGAAGCGCTCCCAGATAGGTCGGTTCTTCCACCAGGATGCGGTCTCCTGGGTTTATAAATACCTTCCCGATTAAATCCAATGCTTGCTGGCTTCCACTGGTGATCAGGATATTATCTGGCGGGACGCTTATCCCATAACGCCCTGTATGCCGTGAGATCATCTCCCGTAATGGTGGATATCCTTCAGTAGAGCCATATTGCAAGGCTTGGGCGCCCAATTGCTTTAATACCGTCTCGCAAGCTGCAGTAAATTCTTCTACTGGAAACACATCCGGAGCTGGTAATCCGCCTGCAAAAGAGATTACTTCTGGGTTCTCTGTCAGCTTGAGTAATTCACGAATGGCAGAGCTGGTCATACGCTGAGTCCGTTGAGCATAGCGATGATCCCAAGGAGTATCCATTAGCTCACTCTCCTATAATAGATTTTGATGTTCATCAAAAAAGAATCCGGCATTCGTATATCACCACCATGTCGGTCTCTAGATTTCACAACTTCGGGAACCGTCGCAGGATATGTGCAGGCGAAGGTAAGATCACTCGTTCACCAACCTTGAGAGCACCCAATACTTTGCTGCTATCCTTGGGAGCACCCTGATAGATGTAGATGATCGTTCCCTTCTCTGCAGACTTCGCATCGATATAAGCCTGCCCTGTGAGGTAGCCCGCCATATCGACTGCACAGCTGGTCACGTGTCCCACAACCCTTCCACGCCAATCCACTACGGGATCGCCCAGGTGTGCCATTCTGACGCCTTTTTCATCGAAGCAGAACCGCACCAATTCACCCTTGCGTTCTTTTTCCTTCTCGATAAATGCATCACGACCGATGAACCACGGTTTGTACGTCTTCACAAATTGACCAAAACCTGCTTCTGCTACTCCCAGGTTCAGTTCACCACCCATCTCATGACCATATAGGGGTAAACCAGCTTCGGTTCGCAGTGAGTCGCGTGCCCCAAGCCCGCATGGTTTGATGCCATATTCCTTGCCAACATTCAGAATGGCATTGAACAGATCGTCCGCCCGTTCTGGATGAACGAATATTTCGTATGAAAACTTTTCGCCCGTATACCCGGTCCGGGAGATGATCAGGTCAAACCCACCCAGAGATACTTCACAAATTCTGGTTCGCTTTAGGTAGCGAACACAGCAGCGCGTTTCTTCATCACATCCCAATCCCAAAAGGATCTGTCGCGCCCGTGGACCTTGTAATGCGATGTCTACACGCATATCGCTTCCTTCTTTTGTATCTTTCAGGTCGCGGAGGATCGCGTGATGACCAAATACTCTTGCCCATGGTCTGTGGTTATCGACCAATACCTTCCCATCCTTGACTGCATTCAACCAGGTCCAATCTTTATCTGCGTTGGCTGCATTCACCACCATTAACATTTTCTCTTTTCCACGCCGGTAAATGATCAAATCATCGATGACATTGGCGTCTGGATCGAGGAAATGTGTATAGCATGATTCACCTACCGATAAATAGCTGACATCATTTGCCACCAAACTATCCAGAAACGCTGCTGCATCCGGACCTTCAACCTGAAGAACACCCATGTGGGCTACATCGAATATACCAGCAGTCTGCCTGACTGCCAGGTGTTCTTCCATCACCGAGGTATACCACACCGGCATTTCCCAACCTGCATAAGTGATTATCTTTGAGCCTAGTCTCTTGTGGGTTTCAAAGATTGGTGTTCGTCTCATATCACCTTCTTTTTCTTCCCAACTGAATTTCGGTAAGGCTTTGCCTTTTCCTATCTCCATACCGATGAAATATGGTTTCGGAGCGATCGCCTCACCCTTCTTGGGTAAAACGGGGGCTGCATTTGAAACCTCAACGACTGTTAGACCAGGTAATTTCTTTAACACATCCTGATCAAATCCTACATATCCATCTGAGAGATCTCGCAGCCAGGCAGTCACGACCCCATGTTTCGCTGCTGGAATGGTTAATCGGAATTGATACACACCAACACAAGTCAGTGTAGCGTCGACAGCGCCATCGGGGGTATAAATCCTTGTCGGCTGGCTTTCGCCCGCTTTCAACACCTCGATATCACTGGTAAGAGCTTCACTCAGAAATAATCTAACCCTCTCGCCTGAAATCTCCAACACCGACCAATCACTTCCCCGAGGTTTATCATCAAGATAATAAAAATGGGGATATCCATGCTGGCTCGCTTTAAAATCAATCCCTGCACTCTCAGCCAGCTTTCGTACCCTCAGTTTTCCTTCTTCCAGTGTCCGGAAATCCACTTTCGCCCGGCGGAGTACACTAATCGCACCCATCCGTCCATGTGGCTTGGTAGAAAGGAGGATATCAGCAATGATATCTGCCAATTGCCTCATTTCGGATTCCTTGAACCCACGTTGAGTTACCCAGGGTGTGCCCATGCGGATGCCCGATGGATCAGCTGCCGATTCATCACCCGGAATCGTATTACGGTTGACCACGATCCCGGCAATGTCAAGGATGCGCGAGGCCATATCTCCGGAAAGACCTGTTCCGTCTGATCCGACCACTGTATTGCATGCTAAATTCATCAGGTGAGTATTGGTACCCCCATAAGCAATTCTGAAACCACGCTTCCGAAGTTGTTCAGTAAATATCGCACAATTTTTCACAACCTGGTGTTGAAGCTGGTGGAATTGCTCAGTCTTCGCCACTTTAAAAGCCACTGCCATACCTGCATAGGAATTAACATGCGGTCCACCTTGCTCACCAGGGAAAACTGCCCGGTCAATCTCACGTGATAACTTCTCATCAAAGGTCAGGATGCACGCACCTCGTGGACCACACAAGGATTTATGTGTAGTAAAAGTGACCACATCTGCATATCCAACTGGCGAGGGGTATGCCCCAGTTACCACCATACCCGCAATATGTGCAATATCAGCAAATAGATACGCTCCCACTTTATCTGCAATCTTGCGGAAGCGCGCCCAATCTGCAGCCCAGGGATATGAGGAATAACCAGCAATAATAAAGCGCGGTTTGTGCATAAGCGCCAGCTCTTCCACTGCATCATAATTGATCTGCTCGGTCTGAGGATCAACCGAATAATGCACGGCATTGTAATATTTTCCAGACCGGTTGACCGGTGAGCCATGAGTGAGGTGCCCTCCATGCAGCAAGTCCATTCCCATAATGGTTGCTCCCGGTTCTACCAGCGCGTGGTAGACCGCGTTATTGGCTGGTGCACCGGACAAGGGTTGGACATTAACATAAATACCATCTGCCTCGACCATATCATTGGCAAAAAGCTCAGCACACCTGCGGCGTGCCAGCTCTTCGATGGTATCCGCATATTCGACTCCTTTGTAGTAACGCTTGTCCGCATACCGACGGAAATTCACCAGCCGGGCAGGGAAATCCATGATCTCATTCTCATTCATGTTGCGCGTTTCTTCACGAGGGTAACCTTCAGCATAGATATTTTGAAAAGCCGAAGAGAGTGCCTCACGTACTGCCATTGGGGCCTGGCTTTCGCTTGGGATCAGGATCAATTTTCGATATTGTCGTTCTGCTTCTAGTTGGGTTAACTCAAATATAGCGGGATCCAGCTCTGCCAGATTACCGCGAAATAGATAATCATCCATTTTTATCTCCTGATAGCATGATGAGTTTGATGCAAGACAATAGAATTGTAGCCCTTTGGCGTACTTGGGTCAAGTGGTCTTTCAATTTTCAAGATTACTTCATGCAATCGATAACAGTTTATATAGAAGCAAGGATTAGTCCAGTTCTGGAGATGTTCCTTGAATGAATGTATGGAAATCCTATGCTGTATATGAGTACAATGAATCGATCAATAACCACGCTCAAAATTTACTTGACATAAAAGGGGTTTGCCACGAACGAATAGTTTATAGTTTTCAATAAATAAGGAGGCAATATCCGGTGGATAATTTCGAGCAGCAGTATGAGAAGTAATAAACGTGTTGGGTGTGGTCCAAAATGGATGAGAGGGAGGTAATGGCTCTTCCACGAAGACGTCCAGGATGGCACCCGCCAACAACCTATTATTTAATGCATCGACCAACGCGGATTCATTTACCGTAATTCCACGACCGATATTCACAAGCCATGCTCTTTGAGGAAGTGCAGCAAAGAAGGCGGCATCTATTACACTTTTCGTAGCCGCTGTTCCAGGCAGACTGCAAACAACGTAATCCAGGTTAGCTGCGAATTCGAGTTTTGCCTCACTATGAAAATATTTGTCCACCTCAGCACACGTTTCACTCACATGAGTATAACCATAAACCTGCATCCCGAAGTGCTTTGCGGTAGCAGCCAAATGAATTCCGATCGTTCCAACTCCCATCAGCCCAATTCGCTTTCCTTTCAAGGCGCCATTCGGACTCTCGTCCCATTTTCCTGAGAGCTGTGCGTGCCAGCGGGGTAGAATACGACGCTCGATCATAAGCAAGTATCCAAATACATATTCAGACATCATCAATCCATAGACATTCCGTGCATTTGTCAGTATGTAATCGTGCCGTGTGTTTGATGCCAATAACGGCTCCACCCCTGCCCAATTCGTCTGAACCCACTTCAAACCTGGTAGGTGTTTCAACACCTTGCTGATAAGAGACGGTTCACCAAAGACCAGGTCACAATCTCTTCCTATACAAATAACTTCACCTGGGTCGCCCACAGCAAGAATGGACAATCCGGGTAACCTCGCCTGCTCGATTAAATGTTTGTAGACCTCAAAATCCTGTGACAGGATGAGAAGTCGATGTAGAACAGGTTTATTTTTCATACGTATAAATTAAGGTTTAATGCTTAACAAAATAAATTTCACAAGCTTCATCGATCAATTCCGGAGTCAAATGGACCTCCTTTTCTTCATAATCGCACAAGGCTTTAGCTATAGTCAGCAAATCTCTCGGATGAACAGCCTGAAATTGACGTTTATCATTAAGGTACCATTTTTCGATTAAATGTTCATAACTACCTTCATCAAAATAAATCCCCATCTGCTGGCATACTCTTTGATAAATGCGTTTGAAGTTAGATTCATCCGGGTTAAAAATACCCACCTTCATCTGAATTCGACGGAAAAATGCTTCATCAGCTAGATGATACGGATCCAAGTTCGTACAGAATATGATTAGCGCTCGAAATGGGATGACAATTGTCTGTCCTGTTCGCAATCGTAAGAAATCCACACCATTTTCCAGAGGCATGATCCATCGGTTGAGCAAGTCAATTGGGCTGGTTTGTTGACGACCAAAATCATCAATTATAAATACACCCCCATTTGCCTTCAGCTGCAAAGGTGCTTCATAAAAATTCGCAAGCGGGTCAAAACGCAGGTCAAGAGATTCAATCTTCATCTCACCACCAACGACCACTGAAGGCCGTTTAAACAGACCCCATCGTCCATCAATTGTTCCCTTCTGCTCACTCTCAAGTTCTTGATGAAATAAGCGATCGTAGATTTGAATTATTTGACCGCCTGCAGTCAATGCGTATGGGATCCAGATAGGATCTGTCCCACTGATTAGTTGAGAAATATAAATGGATATAGTAGTCTTACCATTTCCTGGAGGACCGTAGAGAAATAACGATGCTGCTGAATTTATCGCCGGACCAATCTTTCGATGAAAATCATCAGGGAGGACTAAATCGGACAAAGCGGTTTTAACCTGACCAGGTTTAACCGACCGTGAGCCCCGCGTTTGCAGTTCAATCGCATCGTTATAATAGCTAACTGGAACTGGTACAGGACCAACATATTGGCAACGCTCCATCGATTCTCGAGCTCGATCCTCTCCTGGACCCGTTAGTTTGTAAATATAATTCAAAGGACCATATGAGGCAGAGGACTGAGAAACTTCAACCAGGTGTTCCTTGCGTAACCAATCCAATAATTGTTCCAGTGCATGTGGAACTCTCATTACTTGCGACATTCGTCTAAAATCCACGTTCCCTTCCGTATAGAGCAAGCGGAGGAGGATATCGATCAATATATTTTGTGGGATATCAAGATCTTCGACTGATTTTGGCTGCGCCAGGATTTCCTTCAATGTCTTCTTTTTAGGCATTACTTCCTCCATATGCATTAGAAACAGAATTACTTATTGCCATTATACAATGAACACAAAACAATATTCTCATTATTCAATAATCAATCATCGATATATGGTTTCTCCTATTATTAAATGACTCTGATAATGGATATTTTCCTACCCATCTCCGGGTATATAACTGTCAGATTGGTCGCTTCATATCCATGCGGAAAAATATTTTGGATAATATGATTGAGACTGGTTAATATATATACACTGTCTTCGGCAATTGGACCTCCTCTCAGATAATGGTTGAAATCTCATCGATATATATATAGAGAGAGAATTATTCATCACGAAACCAAATTCTCGATTAAGAGGAGTGCATTAATAAGGATTTACAACTAAGCACCTCAATCGTATTCATACTTTCCTCCTAAATTAATATAATTTGTTATGAGGTTTATTCTAAAAAAATCCGTGTGGATATTAATGTAGATAACCATTGTAGCGTTATAAATTAGAGATATATAAATTTGATAATCATCGTTGAACACGTGTTGAACCACCTTGTGTAAAAGTGCGCATCTGCTCAAGCGTTGCTATGGTGGTATCACCGGGGAAGGCGGTGATGAGAGCGCCGTGCGCCCATCCGAGATTAACTGCTTCCTGAGGTTTTTCATCGGATAGAAGCCCATAGAAAAAGCCTGAAGCAAAGCCATCTCCACTACCTATTCGATCTAGAATATCACGCTCACATTTTGGAGAGTTATAAGTCTTTCCATCAATCCAGGCAACTGCACCCCAGGTATGACGGTTGGTCGAATGGACCTCCCGCAATGTTGTTGCAACTATTTTGATATTTGGATACTTAAACACCACCTTGTCAATCATCTTTACAAATGAGCTCGCATCAAGTTTGGAAGTAACGGTGACTTCAGGACCTGGGATGCCAAGTCCATATTGTAGATCCTCTTCATTACCGACCAAGAAATCCACGTTATCGACGATTCGACTATGGACGGGATTGCTTGTTGTTCACCTCCCCACATTATCCATAATTTTGGACGATAATTTAAGTCAAAAGAAATCACTGCACCTGCCACTCTGGCTGCCTGCATTGCTTCAATGATCAATTCACCCGTGGTAGCAGATAATGCCGCAAATATGCCTCCGCTTTGGAACCACCGAATACCCCTTGAAAATATGCCATTCCAATCAAAATCCCCTGGTTTCAGCTGGGCTGCCGCTTCGTTTGAACGGTTGTAAAAGACCACGGGAGCTCTTACCCCCTGCCCACGATCGCTGAAAACAGTTGCCATATTGGGACCATTAACCCCATTGTGTATGAACCGCTTATAAAACGGTTTGACTCCCATTGACCTGACGCGATCGGTGATCAATTCGCCAATCGGATAATCCACCATTGCGGTCACAATCCCAGTTT
>JBAPSY010000120.1:0-19428 GCA_049281855.1 Anaerolineales bacterium | reverse complement strand
ATAATCTGGTCAAAGGCTCCACGCATGGCTTGTCGCATAATCTGACGCAACTGGCATATTTTCGCCCAGCCAACCGGCATCCACGCTACCATAATTTGTACTTTGTAGGAGCCAGCACCCACCCAGGCACAGGCATCCCGACCGCCATGATCTCTGCCAGACTGGTGGCACAGCGGATCATGGATGAGCTAATAGAATTGGAATGAGAGCCGCGGATTAGCCACTGAATTCATTCAAATCTGTTGGCGAAAATCACATAAAGTCCGACCAGGGGGAGATAGAGCCGGTTCACGATCGATCATTAAATGTGGGTTCATTTCTTGCCCCATACTGGCTAAGAGGGTATGTTTCAGATCTTAATCGAATACTTATCTATTATCCCTTGATTAATTCTAAACAATATATTATCATTATATATACAATATATGGACAATATGTAAATCCTCGATTGATCTCTACGAAGACACAGAGGGTTTCAAAAAAGATAAAACGTAATCAATGGAGATAAAAATGGATGACAACCAAAAATATAAAGGGTTAAGGCGTTTCAACCTGGTCATGGGCATTTTACATCTGGTGCAGGGCATCTTGATGATCGTGCTAAGCAATGACAAGGCGTATCCGATTTACACCAGCTTCCTGAAGTTCGATTTGACTAAAATGGCTTTGGTACCCGATCTTAAATTAGCCGCCGAATTGCGTTTCGGACCAGCCGTGGCAGTTTTTCTATTGATCTCTGCCCTGGCTCACTTTTTCCTGGCTACAGTCGGGTATAAGCTTTATGTATCCAACTTGAAGAAAGGCATGAACCCAGTCCGGTTTTATGAGTATGCTCTTTCATCTTCGGTGATGATCGTTCTCATTGGTATGCTGGTGGGTATCTATGACCTGGGCGCAATTATTCTCATCTTTGGCATCAATGCGATGATGAACCTGTTTGGGATCATGATGGAGCTCCACAACCAGAACACCCAGAAGACCGATTGGACAGCCTTCACGTATGGGTCGATAGCTGGAATTATCCCTTGGATCGTAATTGTGACCTATTTCGTCGGATCGCTGGCAGGCGATGGCGGTAAACCACCCGCTTTCGTGTACGCCATCATCCCGACCCTGTTCGTCTTCTTCAACATCTTTGCGGTCAACATGGTGCTGCAGTATAAGAAAGTTGGCCCCTGGAAGGATTATCTATTTGGTGAACGGGTTTATATTGTCCTGAGCCTGGCTGCCAAAACCGTATTAGCCTGGATCATCTTCGCGGGAACCCTAGCGCCAGTATAAATTCAAAGGAAGACAACCCATTTTGGTTGCGTTGTGGTTATAAAAATATCACCCGGAATAAGCGGATGAGGTAGGCGAATGACTGCAAACACCCATGTCTATAATCTCAAAGCCGTGATCCATGAGGTTGGACTCAGCCCAGCGACATTGAGGGCATGGGAGCGCCGTTATGGATTGCTCAAACCGCAGCGGTCACCAGGTGGTCACCGTCTCTACTCCAGGCAGGATATCGAGATGCTTAAATGGCTGGTAGCGCGGCAAAATGAAGGCTTGAGTATCAGCCGCGCAGTTGAGATGTGGAAAACGTCGATAGAAGACGAATCAAGCACTTCACCTAAAATGGTTGCACCCGTACTTGAATCAAGATCCGGTGATGCCATGCTCGTTGAGCATCGTGATCAATGGATCGCTGCCTGCGTGGCATTCAATGACCAGGCAGCTAACTTGGCCTTGGAGCAAGCCTTTGCGATTGCTGCTCCTGAAACGGTTTGTATGGAAGTGCTGCAGAAAGGGTTGGCTCAGATAGGCGAGCGCTGGTATGCCGGTTCTATCAGCGTTCAGCAGGAACACTTTACCTCTGCAATCGCCATACGGCGCATAAATGCCCTGATGGCAGCTACCGCGGCACCCACACGACCCGGATGCATTATACTGGCTTGCCCACCTGGTGAAGAGCACGATTTTATCCTGCTGATGATCGCATACCTGCTTAAACGTCACGGCTGGGATGTGATCTATCTGGGGTCAAATGTGCCTCTTGCGAATCTCAATACCACCATTCAAACCACCAAACCTTCACTGATTTTATCTGCGGCTCAGACGCTCAATAGTGCTGCCTCACTCCGAGCGATGTCTGAATATGTTTTTAAGCAGGGCGTACCCCTGGCTTATGGAGGTGGAATCTTCAACCTTGTTCCTGCCACTTCCGAGTGTATCTCTGGCTACTTCCTTGGCACCGAAGTAGCAGAGGTCACTCAGATGGTTGATCGCCTGCTGAGTACACTGCCCCCGATTCGCCAAACGCTACCAGTTTCACTTAAATACACCCAAACCCTGGTTAGTTTCATTCAGAATGAAGCGGTCATTGTAAGGGATGTAGCCTCTGCGATGCAAGCCGAACAGATCGAACCTGTTCATTTGGAGGTTGCCAATGCGAACCTCACTCAGATGGTTGCTTCTGCTCTGAGGCTGGGGGATCTCAACCTGTTAGATCACTCCATCCCATGGCTGAATGGTCTGCTAACAAACCGTGGTTTCTCTACGTCTATGGCCATGCAATTTTATGCAACCTACCGCCAAGTTGTCGAACGCTATCTTGGGGACGAGGGTGGCATGATCCTGGATTGGCTGGTCAGGATTAGCTGACATGGTGTCAATAATCTTCAATTGTATAAGTAGTAAGTAATCTTTTATATTATAGGTATAAAATGAAAAACTCGCGTCTGATGACTATTTTTCTGATTGTTTTTATCGATCTTTTGGGCTTCAGTTTGATCCTGCCGCTGCTGCCCTTTTATGCTGAAACTTATGGCGCCACCGCAATGATAGTTGGCTTGCTGGTGGCATCCTATGCAGCCGCTCAGCTTATTGGCGCACCGCTGCTTGGTCGCTTGTCAGACCGCTTCGGTCGCCGCCCTGTTCTCCTATTGAGTGTGGCTGGTACATTTACCGGTTTCCTCCTGCTTGGGTTTGCAGATCCTCTTGGCCGTCTTGTTGCCGGGCTGGTTGCTCCGAAAGCTGCCAATGCTTTCATCCTTGGTGTGCTGTTCTTCAGTCGTATCCTGGATGGGCTGACGGGAGGGAACATTTCGGTGGCGCAGGCTTACATTACCGACATCACCGACGAGCAAAACCGCGCCAGGGGATTAGGAATGATCGGTGCAGCATTCGGGTTGGGTTTTATCATCGGACCAGCTGCAGGTGGTGCGCTCAGCAAGTGGGGGTACAGCCTACCTGCATTTGTAGCAGCCTCAGTAGCGTTCATCAATCTCATCTTGATCATCTCTCTCCTGCCTGAATCGCTTTCACCTGATCAAAGAAACGCTGCTTCCCTGCAGAGGCGGCCACCAATCAATCTAAAAGCTTTGCAGCAGGCACTTAACCGCCCCAAAGTTGGTCCACTTCTGTATTTGCGATTTTTCTATGGACTGGCTTTTGCCACTTTCCAGAGTATCTTTGCTTTATATGCGCAGGCGATTGGCTTAAGCTCGCAAACCACCGGCTTTGTGCTGGCGTATGTGGGAGTGCTATCGGTGATAGTACAGGGCGGGTTGATTGGGCTGCTAACGCGCCGCTTCCGCGAAAATGTGTTGATGATCAGCGGATTGTGGATCATGACCGGTGCCCTTCTGGCTTGGGCTTTCACTTATCAGCTCTGGTTGCTGCTGATTGTGCTTCTCCCACTGGCGTTTGCTGGAGGTGTACTGAATACGGTTATCCAAAGCGTCATCACCAAATCGGTAGAAAGTGAGGAAGTGGGAGGAATTCTTGGTATTACCACCTCCCTGGAAGCGGTAACGCGTGTGATCGCTCCATCGGCGGGCGGCTTTCTATTACAAAACCTGGGCATCTGGGCACCGGGCGTCTTTAGTGCGATCCTGATGGGATTGGGAGTGGCGTTTTCATACTGGCGCATCATCATGCCATCCCGCCGAGAGCGGCTGGCAGCTGATGCGGAAACGTTCAAATTATAAAGTGAGGCGAATTACGCTGTTGTCCGGTTGTTGTTAATGCCACAGCACGGTAATGACTGTTGATAATGTAACGGAATGGAGAAATATGATTACGGTCCTCAATCGGTTTTTAAATAAAAAATACCTGAATCTTGAAACCTTTCGTAAAAATGGTGTGAGCGTCAGAACCCCGGTTTGGTTTGTACAGGATGGAGATGCACTATTTGTCCGTACTGTTGCCAATTCAGGCAAGGTGAAGCGCATCCGCAACAACGACCAGGTAAACATCGCCCCATGCAAAATGGATGGCGTGCTGCTCGGTGATTGGGTTCAGGCGGTTGCCCGTGAAGTGAAGGACCAGGAAATTGACCGCAAGGTGGACCACTTGTTGGGCAAGAAATACGGTATGATAAAAACAATGTTTACTTTGGCTGGCGGTTTGAATGGCCGAAAAAACACCATTTTGGAAATGAAAGTGAGTGAATAACATGAAAGATATTCTGCGACAATTTTTTGTAGTCTTAACCATCATTGCCACTCTAGTGGTTAACGTGCTGGCAGATGTCCTGCCCATCAATGGGCTGAACACAGGGCAGATCTCCGACCGTTTCCAGGTATATTTCGTTCCCGCTGGTTATGTGTTTTCCATCTGGGGCGTGATATACCTCGGCTTAATTGCCTTTACAGTCTTTCAGGCACTGCCCTCTCAACGGGAGAATCCTAGAATGCGTGCTACTGGCTGGTGGATTGCACTGGGGGGACTGGCGAATAGTGCCTGGATCTTCCTGTGGCACTATGAGCAGTTCCCATTGACCATCATTGCCATGCTAGTGCTACTCGGCAGCCTCATTGTCACCTATCTGCGTCTGGGCATTGACCGGAGTGCGGTCTCTGCATCGGAGACTTGGACGACTCGTGTGCCTTTCAGCATCTACCTGGGATGGATTACGGTGGCGACTGTGGCAAATGTCACTTCTTTGCTTGACTACCTAAAATGGAATGGGTTTGGGATTGCCCCAGAAATCTGGATGTGGATTGTCTTGGCAGCAGTGCTGGTGATTGCTGTACTGATGAATTTTACCAGGAGAGATATTGCCTATTCATTGGTCATCCTATGGGCACTGGCTGGGATTTCAGTCAAGCATACTGACGTTTCGTCTGTGGCAATCCCTACCTGGGTCACCTTCGGATTGGTGGCACTTACGCTGGCATTGGCGTTTTTCCTGCCCAAGCGATTTTTATCAGCTATGCCCAAGTAGAATAGGAGAATAATGCATGAGGCAAATCCGTAAACGCGGCGGACTCTTCGTTTTAGCAGGCGGTTTGGCTGCTATGCTGGTTGGACCGTTTCTCATCCCGGTGCCACCACTCAAGGGGACGTTACCTCCCAAGGAACTTGCCGATGACGATTCCGAGTTCATTGAGATTAATGGCCTGGATATTCACGTCAAAAAGATGGGACAGGGTGAACCGGTATTTGTGCTCCTGCACGGATTTGCTGCCAGCTTATACTCATGGCATGCCGTCAAAGAACCACTCAGCCAGCTTGGCACAGTCATCGCTTATGACCGGCCGGGGTTCGGCCTCTCCGAACACCCACTCTCCTGGGAGGGGCAGAACCCCTATAGCCCAGAAGCGCAGGTGGATTTGTTAATCGGGCTGTTAGATCACTTCGGAGTCCAAAAAGCCATCCTGGTTGGTAATTCAGCGGGTGGCACCGTCTCCATGCAAGTATCACTGGCGCATCCCGAGCGGGTATCAGCCATGATCCTGGTTGACCCGGCTGTATACCGCGGCGGTGGAGCATTGCGATGGTTGCACTCGCTGCTAACCACTTCGCAAATGCGCCATTTGGGACCATTATTTGCTCGCCAAATCCTGAGGCATGGACCAGAGCTGATCAAGTTGGCCTGGCACGACCCTACACTGCTCGCACCTGATATGCTCGAGTTTTATCAAAAGCCTTTCCAGGTTGAGAATTGGGATCGGGCATTGTGGGAATTCACCCTTGCCAGCCGTCCCACTGGCCTGACTGAACGCCTCGGCGAGCTCAACCTTCCAATACTGGTAATCACCGGTGACGACGACCGCATTGTGCCCACCTCAAACAGCATCCGGCTGGCGGGTGAGCTGCCTAATGCCAGTCTGGAGGTGATCGCCAATGCCGGGCATATTCCGCATGAAGAGCAGCCGCAGGCGTTTATGGAAGTGGTCACCAGTTTCTTGAGCAAAATCCACCAAAAGCAGTAGGTCCGTGAGTTAAGGTGCTCGAGAGATACACTGACGGATAGTGATGAGTGCCTACTACGAAACCACAAATTCATTTGTTTCTGGAGAAAATTAGAACTTGAATTTTAATAACGAACCGGGTGGGGTGCATCCCCGCCCGGTCTGTTTTGTCATCAAGGATTACTGACTGCCTGGGCGTACGCCCGGAAGATCAGATCGGCACCACCAGCACTGGTGATATGGCCTGAGAAGCTCCAGGCTGGCACGAGCATTCGGGTGGGTGGGTTAACCGCCATTTCGTCTGGCAGGTAACTCAGACCAGGAGCGAGGTAAACCAACTCCACCTTATCAATGACAGCTTGCGCCTGGCTGAGGTCGGGGGGCATTTGGCCTTCAGCGGCAGGGTGTACCTGCAAGATGAACCATTCCAGGGTGTCATTCACCAGACCACCCTGGGCGTAGAGGGGGATATCCACAGGCATATCGGCAGGCAGGCTAGGCAGGCTAAGTTGGCGACCGTCGCTGAGCTCGAGGAAGTCGCCACTCGCAGCACGCCTTACCGTGCCGTCAAAGTAGCCGCTGAATTCATCGAACGGCTCCCAGCCAGCCAATAGCAATTGGCGAGTGCCATTCACTTCCTGCACCTCCCCCCAGGCATGGATGTAACCCTGGTTGGACTGGAGGTATTCGAGCAGACCCGACACATCGCCGGCCAGAACCAGGTTATTGAGCTGCACATAGGGTGCGGATCCGGTTTCAGCAGCCAACATGAAGGTGGGAGCCCCAAATAGATCGACAGTCTGATCCACTGGGTAGACTCGACCCCAATACTGGGGGTTACCATCCTGGGCTGAGTAATAGGAGATGGATAATTGGTCGCTGGGCTCCCCGGCGACAAGTAAGTCCCAGGCGGTTTGGGCGCTCACAACCGGGTAGGTTCCAACGGATTGGTAATCTTCCTGGCTGATCCAAGCTGAACCAACCTGACCCTGGGTGTCGATCTTGACCGAGGCTGCATGATAGTTAATGGGCATGTCACCCAGCAGGCGATAGAAATTCACCAGGCCATAATCGTATTGACTAAGGTCGACTCGGTATGGGTAATTCAGAGAGCCACGCTCGGTCATGTATTGGGTGGCAGTCGTGGCAGCCTGCTCAGATGGCGGCAGACCTGTTTGTGGGTATTGGTGACCGCCATAGATAGGGAATATAGCCAGGTCCGTATAAGATAGCTCGCCGTTCCACATAGCCAGGTCCTGCATCCCGTCGATGGCATAGTAACTGCGCTCGATATCGTCGGGTGAGACGGATTGCATCCAGCCAGGCATATAAAGCTGGGCATTCAGCCCCCACTGGGCGGCGATCTGGCTGGCTTCTTCGAAGGTCAGAGGGGTGTTCTCCAGGCGGTAATATGCTGTGACTTGTTCTGGACCAGCAGGCAGCTCAGTGGTCAGGCTGAGGGGCAGGCCTTGAGGCAGATTGCCCGCGCCAGACCCACCAAACCCTGCCCCGAGGGCCTTCACCAAGGGAGGTAAAGTAGGCGGCTGGTTGGGGATGGGCTGTGGAGTGAAGTTGATCGCCACCGGTGACTGAGAGGTGTGTGGAACCACAGTGGGGGTGAGGAGCGATAACGGTGTGGGCACCGGCGTTTTGGTGGGCGGGGTAGCCAGCACCACCTGCGTTTGGGTGGGTGATGGGAAAAGGGCTGGGATGGAGATCCACCCTATGGCAACCAGGACGATGACAATGAGTGCAAATGTAAATAAGCGTTTCATGGTAGTTTTGCTTTCCGGTCGGGTGAATGATTGCCACAGCGCAGACAGCCAACCCGGGCGGGGAGCCTTGGCGCCTGCCTCGGCTGCCTGCGTGAGCTCTCGCTCCAGCCGGACAACGAAGCCAGGGTCAGGCTCTGTGCTCTCAGCCAGCTTGAGCAGGTCACCTGCCAGACCGGAGGGGAAGCCAGGTTCACCGGGAGCGGATAGCACCCGGGGCTCTCGGGCGGTCAGGTAGGCAGTCAGCTCAAAAAGCTCTTTGGCCGAAGGACGGCTTTGATTCTTGTTCATCATGCCACCTCCAGGTGCACGGCTAACCGTTCTTGCAGGTCGCATAAGCCGCGGTGAACCAACATCTTAATTGCAGCCTCGCTCTTACCCACTGACTGGGCCGCCTCAGCCAGGCTCAACCCGCCGAAGAGACACAGCACCAATGCCTCAGCCCGTTCGGGAATGATCAGGCGCAGCACCTGCGACACCCGCGCCAAATCCAGGCGCTGCTGCGCGGCATCCTTAGGTTGGAGGACGGGGCTGTGAAGATGCTCCGCCTCTTCCAGGGGCAGCTCAATGCGACTGCGGCGGTAGTGGTCCGCCAGCTTGTGACTGGCGATGCCAAACAGCCAGGAAGAAAAGCTGCCCTTGCCGCGGAAGCTGGCGATGGACTCGAGGGCGGTAAGGAAGGTTTGGGCGGTCAGATCCTCGGCCTCCTGCACATGCCCCGTGCGCGCCAGGTGATAGCGATAGATGCCGGGCAGGTAGCGATGATACAGCTCGGTAAAGGCATCGGGGCCGCTTGCTTCGCTGCGCTTGCCAAGGTCGCCAGCCGCGCGGCGAGCCAGCTCAACATCGTCTCCAGTAGAGCTTTTGGCAGCTCTGCCGTTTGGATGTGGGCTGACTGGGGTCAAGATCAGAGACAGGCTGGTTAGTTTGAGGATACAAATCCTGCATATGACGGTCTTGCATCGCTCGCAGAGAACGCTCGCGATGTTTCGGACAGCGAACGTCCTCAACTGTAATAACAATCATATGTCGTTGCACCTCCTGAAAAGGTAACAGGGAATACGCTACGCTAATATTTTAGATGAGAACGGGAGAGAAGAAAAGTGGAAAGTTACCCGAGAGTAATGAAGGGAGCGATATTTGATATAAAAAAAACAAAGAGCAACTTGATTACCAGACCGGGGTGTTTTGGCGAGGAGATCCAAATGAATGGATGTTGTATGTGGCAATAAAATGTGCGATAATAGAATCGATGATTGGGGTTCATTCCGGAACCAAGATAAACAAACCCCAATTATGCAGATATCTAACAGGATATTCATACCTTGGTGCGTGAATGGATGGCTATATTGCCGTATAGTGGATTGCAGTAGATTCAAGGTTTAGGCAGCTAAGGTCCATAACTATTGATTCACTAAATCACTCCTAATCACCTAGTCAGGCGCACATTGCACATTCCAACTGTTTTTCAACAAGATGCGCGGAGCTTAGCATGACAAAAGCAGATGACTACCGAACGAACCTGCGGGCCCTTGTCGATTGGGATTCATATTTGCTGAAGGAATCGGGGCTCCCCGGACCACGCGGTAACATCGAATTAGCCCAGGTGGTCGCAGACGAAGGCAATAGACAGCTCTTTCAGCGATATATCGCTTACACTGCCGATATAGCCCCGGTGAACTCGCCTTATGAATTTCTCGCCTTCTGTGGCGTCGTTGGTCTCGGTCGACTCCTTGCGGAAGGCGATATCGATCTCCTAAAAACCTTACGCCAATATGCTTCCGATCCGCGTTGGCGCACCCGTGAGGCTGTCGCAATGGCTCTCCAGCGATTGGGTGATGTGAACATGGGGCAGTTGATTGCGGCGATGGGCGAGTGGAGCCAGGGTATCGCACTGGAGCAAAGGGCGGCAGCCGCTGCGCTGTGTGAGCCCAGACTTCTAGGTCACGCCCAGTATACCCGCAATGTATTGGGCATTTTGGATCAAATCACCGCAAGGATTGAGCAGGTCAAATGCGATCGCCGAAGTGAAGATTTTTTGGCTCTGCGTAAAGGGCTGGGTTATTGTTGGAGTGTTGCCGTTGCGAGCTTACCGGAAGAGGGCAAAGCACTGATGGAAAAGTGGCTGGTCAAGTCAGATCCAGACATCCGTTGGATCATGAAGGAGAACTTGAAGAAGAAGCGCCTAGTTCGGATGGATACCGCTTGGGTCAAGAAATGGCGTGAGAAAATGGAAGGATAATTGTGCCCAACAAAGCATACAAGTGCACAAAAGCGGGGATTCTGTTTCTCGAGGGCGAATCAGAAGAAAGGAACCTTATATGAATATGCCGATTGAAACAGAGGACCTTGGGAAACACTACGGAGACGTTAGAGCCGTCGAGCACCTCTCTCTGCGGGTCGCCGAGGGAGAAATTTACGCTTTTCTTGGCTTGAATGGCGCAGGAAAAACAACAACCATCCGAATGCTGCTTGGGATGATCAAGCCTACCACCGGGTATGCCCAGGTGCTTCAAACCAGGGTACGTCTGGGTAACCGGGAACCGTGGGAATCGGTGGGATATCTGGTGGAGGATCCGCATGCCTATCCGGAATTGACGGTCTACGAGAACCTGGAGGTTGCCCGCCGCTTGCATCCTGGCACCCCGCCCAAGGCGGTTGGGCAAATCATCGAGCGCCTAGGCCTGGATGCTTACGCAGAACGTCGGACGGGCACTCTTTCTCACGGCAATGCACAGCGGTTGGGTCTGGCTAAAGCCCTGATCCATAATCCCAAGCTGCTCATCCTGGACGAGCCAGCCAACGGCCTGGACCCGGCAGGGATCGTCGAGATCCGCGAGCTGCTGCTCGAGCTGACCAGAGGACATGGAGGGACGGTCTTCATGTCGAGCCACATCCTGGCTGAAGTCTCCCGTCTTGCTGGGCGGATAGGGATTATCCACCAAGGGCACCTGCTCCAAGAATTGAATACCGATGAGCTGGAGCAGAATCGAAAAAGGCGGCTTTTGTTGCGGGCGCGGGATGTTGAGTCTGCTTACCAGGTGTTGATAGCCGCCGGGCAGCCCGCCGAAATCTTTCAAGACGGAACCATAGAGCTCAAAAATGCCTCTTCTGTTGAACACCCTGATGACATCAACCGCCTCCTGGTCAATGCCGGGACACCGCCGACTCAGTTGATGGTTGAGGAAGAGGAACTGGAGCAGTATTTCCTCAGGCTGGTTGGAATGGAAGGAGGAGGGCAAAATGAATAACCTTTCAGATATGATTTGGATAGAGCTGCGAAAAGCAATCCGTTCCAGAATGCCTCTATGGACCAGCCTTGGGTCGCTATTCATGCCTCTGGGTGTGGCTTTTTTAATTTTTCTCGCTAAGAACCCTGAGCTTTCCAGAAAGCTTGGCCTGATCAGCGCTAAAGCCAATCTGATGGCATATTCCGTAACAGATTGGTCATCCTACCTGGTATTGTTTGCCGAGATAATTTCAGCCGGCGGATTCTTTTTTCTCGTCCTGGCTATAAGCTGGGTATTTGGGCGCGAATTTGCCGATGGCACACTGAAAGACATGCTGGCCGTGCCAGTTCAACGATCAAGCATACTCCTGGCAAAATTTATCGTGGTGGCTGCCTGGTCTGCAGCAATGGCGATAATTATTTTCATTCTTGGTTTGGTCATAGGTGCGATCATCCAGCTCCCGGGAGGATCACTGAGTGTTATTCTCCATGGTAGTACCGTCACAGCAATAACAGTCTGTCTGGTTATTGCGGTTGTTCTGCCCTTTGCACTCTTCGCCAGCGTGGGGCGAGGTTACCTGTTGCCAATGGGGGTGGCGGTTCTCACTCTCATGATGGCCAACTTGATGATGGTGGTGGGGTGGGCTGAATACTTCCCCTGGGCAGTACCCATACAATATGCACAGGGAGAAAGCTCCCTGACACCGATTAGCTATTGGATCGTGGTTTTTACCAGTCTGGCGGGTATGATCGCAACGTATCTCTGGTGGAAGTATGCCGACCAGAATCGTTAGGTATGGTAGGGTTACTTACCACTAAACTAAACAGGCATAAGTGATGATAAGGAGGAGCCAGAATTTATTGGTTCTTCTTTCCGTTAGGCGCTCTCCGATGATCTGTGCTCAAATCCGTCTCAAGAGACAGGAGGAATTCCTCGATGAGGATCATATTCGGCATATTTATCGTGCTGCATGGGCTGGTGCATTTGCTGTACCTTGGACAAAGTGCGCGGTTTTTTGAGCTTAAACCCAGGATGGTTTGGCCAGATGGGTCGTGGGCATTCTCAAGACTGCTTGGGGATGAAGCAGCTAGAAATCTGGCGAGTATTTTATTAATATTGTCTGCAATTGGTCTCGTCGTTGGCGGGATAGGAATATTCATGAGCCAGGCCTGGTGGCGGCCAGTGGTCGTGGGTGTGGCCGCATATTCTTCGGTTATCTTTATTCTTTTCTGGAATGGAAGAATGCAGAATCTGGATGGTCAGGGTTGGGTTGGCCTCCTCATCGACGTAGCGATACTGTTTGCAGTGCTCGTATTGCGCTGGCCTAAAGTGGGGTTTTAGGCTAAGACTATCTGTCCATCGTTCTGAGCGGTGAGTCGCCGCCCACCGACACCGGCGGGGGTTGAAGCGCCTGCCGTAAGCCCACTCCTTCAAGCTTCATTGCGGTCATCAATTGGGCGGTGACCATCCATCAAACCCAACAATCGTTAGACAGATTTCTGTTAGAATACGGGACAATATTTTCAAAGTAAAGGAGAAAATTTCATGTGTAAGGACTGTGGTTGCAATGAAGGTCAGGAATGCGATTGTGGCTGCGGCTGCGAATGCGGCGCCAATGGCGGGCACTTCGAGCGCCGTTATCAAACAAAGGCCGAACAGATTGCTGAATTGGAAGTCTATCTGAGTGAGTTAAAAACGGAAGTACAAGCAGTGGAAGAACACCTGGCCGACTTGCGCAAGTAAGCAAAACCAGAAAAACGAATACGAACTTGGTGGACTGTCTGGTGTTGGAGGAGGGTGAGACGGAAATCATTCGCCATATCTATCAACTGGTGAATAGCTAGCCTGAGCTAATCAGGCAGCTTTTGGCATGGACTTAATGAAGCTCAGCAGTTCCTGGCTTTCCTGTAGCCAGAGCATGGGATTGGTGGCGCGTTTCAAATAGCGAATCGTTCCGCTTTGGTCAATGACCACAGAGGCGGTACGTTGGATGAAAATCATTGCCTTCTCCAACCCATACTGGTGATAAACTTTGCGCTCGGGGTCAGACAGGACTGGGAATGGTAAATGCAGGCTTTCGGCATAACGTTTGGCTTTTTCAATCGGTTCCCCCAAGATCAGGAGAATCTCACAATTCGCAGCCTGGAATTCCTTATACAACCGCCCCAACTGGGCAGAATGGTATCGGCACTGCATTCAATTATATTCACGCACGAAGAATAAATAAACTTTACTTTTGGAGTGGAAATTGGCCAGCGCGATTTCGGTCCCGGTACTGTCGGGAAGGTTGAATTCGGGCGCAGGAGCGCCGGTGGTTAGATCAGGAATGTCGGCCATAATCCCTCATAGATTTTTGGTGAGGTGATCAGTATACTCCCATTGCCCAGGAATGATCCTGCTTCTATAATAACCATTAGCCTTATCTATTAGCACGAAGGTCTCACCAGATTCACGAGAGGTTCGTATGCCACCATCTTCCACGCATTGCTTAAAATTCCTCTCGATTGAAGCGCCACAAGCCGATCAAAAGAAACAGGATGCTCTCGACCATGATCACAACCAGCGTGATCAGGTGGTCCGATTGCACCAGGGACCTCGTCATCAAAGATAATACGAGAGGGTTACTATTTCCAAGCGGAATAACCAGGTTCCAGGGTAAGACATAACGCAAGGAAGGCAAGAATCCAAGGATATTCTGCTGCAAGAATAGAATTGCTAGTGGAATGCCGATCACTGGTCCCCGACTGGAGAAAAAAGCTCCCAGCATCAGGGTCAAGGATAGGAAGAAAAAGTGGCTGATAAAGATTACTCCCATGGCACCGATGAAACCCAGGGGATTGAGGGGGGGATAGTCAGCGAGTGAAACAAGGGCAAAAGCCAGGGTGCATGGCACCACAACCATGGTAACTAGTATCCCCAGGCTGTTAGCGATCACCTTGGAGAAGATGAACGCCTGGCGCGTGGCTGGCTTGGAAAGCACCCAGGCGGCTGTGCCTTCCCTCTTTTCACCCACCAGGGCATCTTGCATGATGATGGTCACCCCTACAGCTGGAAAGAGTCCCGCAAATACGGCAAATATCATTAATAAATCGTTGAAACCAGGGGGTTGACTGTTAAACACCATGGCACTGATCAGGATTACAAGGATGCCCCCCCAAATCAGGCATTGACTCCACCACATTCTGGTCTTGAACCAACGCGCCAGGTTGCTGCGCAGTAGATTATTCAACCCGCGACTCCAGCCGTTCCCGCTCAGCATTTCAAAGGCTTCATTTCCGGACATCCTGGCCTCCTTCTACAACTTGCATGAAGACATCTTCAAGCTCGTATTGTTTGCGACGGAATTCTGTCACCACCACGGGGCCATTGACCAGCATCTTTAGCAGCTGCACCTCAGCGGCTTCAGGGTCGGTTACACTCACCTGCCAGATACTCTCCGCGTTATGCTGACTGGTCTTGATCGCCCCGACCCAGGGTTGCGGCTGGACTGTTTGGAGCGCAGATTCGACTTCACCTTTCAGGTGAACAATATAGATCACGCCCTCACTGCCTGCCAGCAGCTCTTCAATCGGTCCTTGGGCGACCAGCTCACCCTTGTTCAGGATGACCACCGTATCGCTAACGCGCTGGACATCATCCAGGATGTGAGTCGAGTAAAAGATGGTGGCATATTTTCGCAGCTTAGACATTACTTCCAGCACATCCCGCCGCCCGAGAGGGTCCAGACTGGCTGCCGGTTCATCGAGAATGAGCAGATCAGGATAATTCACTTGTGCCTGGGCAATCCCCAGCCGCTGTCTTTCACCGCCCGAAAAGGTCTTTATGGGACGGTCGGCTTTACTAGTCAGGTCAACCAGCTCGAGCATCTCATCCACTCGATCGTCGATAGCCTTTTTGGGTCCTTTGAAGAAAAATTCAGCGGTGAAGCGCAAAGTTTGGCGGGCGGTCATGTATTCATAGAAATGAGGTTCTTGCGGCAGGTAACCTATTCGGGAGCGGATGTCTACACTATGGGTGACGCTGTCCATTCCAAAAATGGTAGCCGTGCCAGCAGTGGGGCGGGTGAGACCAAGCATGAGCTTGATGGTTGTGGTTTTGCCAGCCCCGTTGGGCCCCAGGAATCCGAAGATTGAGTTCTGGTGAACTTTTAAGTCCAGCGAGTTGAGCGCCTGGATGTTCTTATACGACTTACTTAAGTTATGTGTCTCGATGACATAGGGATGGGTTTGGCTCATCAACTCCTCCTTATATATCCTTGTCTCGTTTCATATTTACTGGTATAGACATCTTTGAGTTGCTCATGGCAAACCTTGAGCGGAAGATGATTTTCAGGAAGTGATCAACTCAACGGTATGCCCAAACAAAGAGTGCTTCTAAGGGTAAATTATATAGTAGATTTGCTTACGGCCAGGGTATCGGCACCGGGTCGGTATAGCCGTGTTTCTCCACCGTGTATAACAGACCATCCGAGCCTTCCGAGCAGGTCGTCTCATCGGTAAAGGTATAGGTGGTGTCCATGGTTGCTACTGCCACCCATACCAAGTAACCATTCTGGCACAGGTTAGCCTCAATCATGTAGCCGCGGTTGTCATCCTCGGTCATGGCGACCGGTTGCCAGGATACGGTCACCGAATCGCCTTCACGCACCGCGCTGACGCCCTGTGGTGGGCCATAAAGCGTGGATTGTGGCAGCCGTACGGGTGCAACTCGCAAGGTGAAAACATCGCCGTGGATCTCCACCACCGAAGCAGCAATCCAGCACTGGTACTTAATGTTATCCGGCTGTATCCACAGCCATGTCCCCGAGTCGTTGCGACCCCAAACCGTACCAGTATCGCCAGCATACATTCCCCAAGCATAGAGATAAACCCTGCCTGGGCCATATCGGCAGTTGGCTTGCATAAGCACGGTGATGGTCGGGAAGGTGAACGTGGGTGTGAGTGTGATGGTGGGAGTGAGGGATTGAGTGGGGGTTGGCGTTTGGGTGGGGGTGCGAGTGGCGGTGGAGGTTAGCGTGGGCGAGGATGTGAGAGTGGATGTGGAGGTCAGTGTTTGTGTTGCCGTGGGGACAAGGGTGCGGGTGGAGGTTGCAGTGGGTGTTTCGGTTGCGATCAGGGTAGGAGAAATGCCTGAATAATTACAGGCTGACAGTAGCATTCCAAGGATGAAGAACGGATACCATTTTACTGAGACGCGTTTCATGGAGGCTGTTCCGAGCTCATCGTAATTGGTTTTTACCCACCCAGCTCCTTCAACGCCGTAAAAAGCTCCTCCGTAGTAACGCGTTGCATATGGTGCAGATTAGCACGCAGGAACAGATTGGGTTTTTCAGGTCGCAAAGCCAGACGGATCACGGTGGAAGGGTAATGCTGTAAGAACGACTGCACTTTGCCCGCCTGCAGCGCACCCGGTATTTCCTCCACCGCGATCTGCAATCCACGGTTTACATCCACAATGGATAAAGCTGGTTTTTCCTTATCTTTGAGGCGTTTTTCAAACTGCTGGTCTCCTCTGCGGGCAACTTCCACGCATTGCTCGGGTTTGGATTGATAGTTGATCCATACAATCAGCTCATCACCCCTGCCCTGCAGCAGATGGAAGATCAAAAAAAGCAGGTTTTCACGCGGGGCAAGCATATAGACCGCCTCCACCCGCTTAAGGGGAGCGGCAGCCTGGTTCACCTCCAGCCGCCCGCCGGTAGCCATTCCGGGTAGTTTTTCCCCAAGCGACACCTCACCCAGCGTGGATAAACCTTGTTTAAGCCATATAAAAATCTGTTCTGCCCGCTGGCGGTTGTAGTAATAACCCAGGATATAGCCCAGAATAAGTATGGCAGCGATAATGATTACCACCCACTGACCCAAATTCAATTGCATCACAGCCTCCTCACCAATCTCAAAGAGAGCATTACCCTAAAAAATTCGTTGTGGCAGTAAACTGTCACAACGAATTTCGTGGATGGGTTATTTTGGTGCAAACTACTGATAAAGCAGGGCTACCATGCGTTTGAGCATGTCCACGCCGCACACTTCAGTCTCGAGAAGTGGCAGGGCGGCACGCACACGATTGCCAAATTCCTGATCAATTTTTTCCATGTAGGCATCCTGCATTGCCACCCGGTTCTTCACAAAATCGGGAGTGTCGTCTTTGACGCTCTGCTTGTCAATCACCATGTTCACCACCACACCGCCCACGGGGATATTGAACTCATGGAACCATTCGATGAAGCGGGTAATGACGGCAATGGGCAAGGCTTCGGGCAAAGTGACAAAGAAGAACGAGGTCAGGGCTTTGTCGGTTAGCAGCTCTTTGGCATTCGCCATGCGATTTCGCAGATTGAGCAGGTAATCCATCAGCGGGTCTTTTTCCTTTTTCTTTTTGCTGTAGGAGAGCAAGTCTTTTAAGCTGGTGGCTTCCTCACGGCTTTGCACCATCTTGTTGACCCACATCGCATAGACGCTGGTCATGCCCAGCAAACGGCGGGCATTGGCAGTCGGAGCGGTGTCGAAGATATAGGCGTCATATTCGTTGTCAAACATCAGGTCGATCATATTCTCGAACATGGCCGATTCTTCAAAAGATGGGTTCATGGTGGCCGATTCGACAAATTCGTCCGCTTTGGTTTTGATGTCAGCGTATTTGAGGAACCACGAGATTTTCTCACGGATTTCGTTCTTGGATTTCTCGATGGTGTCTTTGGTATCAATTTCATAAGCCCACAGGTTGGGTACACCTGTTACGGGTGTCTGTTTACCGAACACATCCTGGCCGAGCATGCTGCTCAACGAGTGAACAGGGTTGGTGGATGCCAGTAGTGTACGCTTTCCCTGTTGAGCTGCCCAGATGGCAGCTGTGCCAGCCATTGTGGTCTTACCCACACCGCCTTTCCCGCCAAAAAAGATGTACTTGAGTTTCGAGTTTTGGGTCATGTATTCTTGCATGGATGTCTCAATCATCACTTACCTCCAAACATCACATCTGCCATACGTTCTATCATGGGTAGGCCGGTGATATCGCGCTCGAATTCAGGGATGTGCGCCAAGACTTCGCCGGAGAAGACCTGGTCAATTTCTTTCAGGTAAGTTTTCTGCATCTCCATACGGTTGCGTAGGTAGGGGGGGATGTTCTGACTAGCAAGTTCCAGCGGAATGACCCGGTTGACGATGTAACCAGCCAGCGGCACGTCAAATTTGGCGAACAGCCCAGCGGCTTTCTTTGTATCCAGGATGATCATTTCCTCTGGTGTTACGACGAAGAAGAAGGCAGTCTTCAATTTGTCGGTCAGGATGCTGGAGGATACGTTGATGCGGTGCTTAATGAATTGCAGCTCCTTGAGGATTTTATCCTCCTCAGTCTCTTTATTGCGCTTCATCACGGCCGCCACCTGCCCATACTCGGCCATTTCTTCGCGAAGACCAGTGATCTTGTCAATCCACTGGTCGTAGACCGATGCCATGCTCAGGTAATACAGGGCATGACCCAACGGTACAAGATCGTAAATGTAATAATCGTAGTTGCTGCTTCCGACAATGTCCACCACTTCGTCAAAGATAGCGCTTTCCTCCATGGCCGGTTCAGCGGATGCAGCCTGGATGTAGTTCTCGATCTCTTCTGGGATTTCCGTCATCCCGTACATATCGCGAATCTTCTGGCGGATTTCTTCCTGATACTCCTTGATACGCTGGTCAGCGTCAATCTCCTGGGCAAACAGGTTGGGCATGATCTCGACCGGCCCTTTGCCGAAGATGTCACGCTTGAAAATATCAGATAGGCTGGCTTGTGGGTCCACGGAAAAGACCAGTACCTTCTTGCCCTGCTTGGCCAGCCAATAAGCAGTCGCGGCCGAGAAAGTAGTCTTGCCCAGGCCGCCCTTGCCGCCATACATTATGTATCTTCGATCTGGATTTTGATCAAAAACATCACGCATTGACATGATTGTCTCCTATGCCAGGGCGTCCGTCAGGTCTCGCTCACGCAGCATGCGGCGCTTCCAGGTGCTGATCTGTGGAACCACATACGGCAGGAGACGTAGACTGTAATAGGGTGGCAGGATGGGTATCCCCAGCAGGTCGCCCATCGTTATCAGGATGAAAAGATGTTCCATGCTGCCACGTGTTTTGAGGGCGTAACGGGCCATATCATGACCAGCCATGCCGTACAACACACTTTTGAAGTTATCAAAAAACCCAGGTTTCTTCTCTTGTTCTGTCATGTGATGCTCCTTAAAATTTGATAAACCCAAGG
>JBAPSY010000119.1:0-6235 GCA_049281855.1 Anaerolineales bacterium | reverse complement strand
CTGCAATGGTCAAGGGAGCGCCTTTGATGACTTGCATTGTGGTTCCATCAGGTTGGCGTACCAGGGCTTCAGAACGCTTTAAGGCTGGATCGAAGGGTGTAACATGAAGGACGGTATCCGTGATTTTTAGATCTTTCTCCCGTGCGGCCGCCAGGATAGCCATATCGAGCGGATCCTGGGTCGCTTCTTCAGATGCCAGTACGCCCCAAAGCAAGACATCTTCATCGCTGTGTGGAGCATAAGCATGCACCGCGCCTAAAGTCAAGCGGTTTTCCGTGAGTGTCCCCGTTTTGTCGCTGGCTAATATGCTCATTGCAGCAGCTTCCTCAATTGCCGAGAGACGTGTGACCAATACGCCATGACGAGCCAACTCTGAAGCGCCTAATGCGGTCGCCAAAGTAAAAGTCGCTGGCAGCGCTACTGGAACAGAAGCCACCAAGATGATAAGTGCAAAGGGTAGAATAACAGGCCAGGCAATGTGGGAAAACAGGGCATAGAGGACCACAATGATCACCAGGGCAATATCGGCGATGATTAGATATTTCACGATGGAAAGGATAATCTCTTCCAGGTGACTGGCCGTTTTCGATGTTCGTACCAGTTCCGCGGTTTTGCCAAAATAGGTTTTAACTCCAGTTGCAGTTACTTCACCGCTGGCCTCACCGCGTTTGACTACTGCGCCAGCGAATGCTTGGTGACCTATTACGCCTTCCACTGGTATAGATTCCCCCGTAAGAGCTGATTGATCCATTTGAATCTGACCTTCCGTAAGGTTCACATCGGCTGGTACAAGATCGCCCATCCGTAGGTGAATGAAGTCTCCTGGCACCAGATCCTGCGCAGGCACGAGCTGCCAACGATCATCGCGTAGAACCCTGGCTTGTACGGTAAGCTGTTGGCGCAACAGCGTCAAAGCACCCTGGGCGCGATTTTCTTGAAAGAAGCTCAAGATGGCGTTAAACACCAGCAACAGTCCAATGACGATCGCCTCGACATCTTTGCCTAAATAAAGCTCCAGAATGACCGTGATCTCCAGCATCCAGGGCACCGGCGCCCAAAATTTTTTCAGAAAATTAAGTAAGGGACGTCTTTTTTCTTCGGCCACCGCATTGGGGCCATATTGTTTTAGGCGTTGTGCTGCTTCATGACTGCTCAACCCGGTAGATGATGCCCTGGATTGGGCTGCTTGATCTGGCTGAATGGGTTCAGCAATGGTCATATATTCCTCCCTACCCCTCTCGAAAAAGGGCAATTATCAAAATTTGCCCCATAATAAAATTCAGGCTATTGGAAAAACACAATTGTCTGATTCGGCAAATGGATATCTGGAAACATTATAAGAAAAACATTCGAATGATGTAAATATTAGCATACTTAGTATACAACGAATCGTTGATTGATCTTTTGGGTGGGGCTTCAGCTTGGCGGCGAGGTCTATACTTGCACTATGCTGTTCACCAGCATCGTCCTGCACTCCTTCACGCACGTTATTGTGGTACGCACGCTGGACAATCTATCCCTGTGGTCTACTCGTTTCCTGCTGACAAGTTACGATGTGGCGGTGGGTTTACAGCTCCTGAAGTTTACAAGCCCTCTGTAGAACCTGTTCGGGGTGGTGCCGCAGGATTGGAGGACGTGGACAGTTATGATTCTAGATATGTTTGTCTCATCGTATACAGGGGTGTACAGGACGCGCTGGATCCTGAAGCTTGTCCCGCTGTGGTAATGACTGGCAGGGGTTAGGCTCAAGTACCTCAGACAGTCAGGCGATACAAAACCAGGTGCGTGAGAGGGATGCTTTCCAGGTGTGCAAAGCCGGTCTGCCGTGCCAGGTCAGCGATCTCAGTCGGGTTCAAGCGGTGGGCCAGGGGAGGGCCAAACTCTCCTTCCTGATAGGGCCATTCCAGAATGCAAATCCGCTGGTGGGATACTCGCCGGGCTTCTTGCAGGACTTTGAACGGTTGGTCGGATTCGTGCAAGACTAAGCCAAAGAACACTAGATCAAACGAGGCATCGGGGTATGGCAGCGCCTCAGCGGTTGATTCGCGGAAATCCCCGTTGGGCACAAACTGTTTAGCAACCACAATCATCTCGGGGTTGACATCCACGCCTGCCACTTCTAATCCGTGCTGGACAAATGCTTCGGCAAATAAACCCGAGCCAACCCCCACATCCATTACACTTTTAAGATCGGCAGCTTCCAAACATAGTGCTACCACACGCTCAACTTCAAGCCGCGTCACCCTTTCAGGTGCGCGTAGCCGTTCAATACCGCCATCGTAAAGTTTTTCGTGCAAGCTATCCAGCTTTTTTCGTTCCGAATTTTAATAGACCATAGATCGGGCAGTAGCCCAGTAAACCGGTCAGCAGGGGCACGAACCCGATAATCTTAAGGAATACTCCCCAGCCACCAGTTACAATCCCACCCCAGCCCAGGACAAGCAAGATAATGCCTAAAACGACACGCGCGATTCGATCCCAATTGGCTATGTTTGCTTTGAACATCTTTTCTTCTCCTCGAAATAAATTAAATCCAATTTGTTTACAGCTTTTTAGATGTTGATATGTGTTTAAGGTGGCATCTTCCCTTTCGAAAAATTCATCAATCCTATACTAACTCTTCACCCGTTCTCCACACCAATTAAGTATGATCAGTATGTACGTAAAAGCAGATTAAGACTGTTGTATCATCAAAAATCGACAATTTTTCATTAAGAAGATAGAGAAGCCTTATGGCAATGCAATGTGTATCCAAACAAACTCAAAAACATTGGTGGGTCAATGCGGCGCTTTTCACCAGCGCTGTGCTCGCTGCCCTATCAGGAATTTACTTCCTCTATCTGCCCAAGGGTGGCTTCCAGGGCGGACGTAATCCACTATATAACATTCAAATCTTGTTCACTCGTCAGACCTGGGCTGATTTGCATACCTGGGGTGGCGTGGCGATGATCGTCGTTGCCGTCATCCATATAGCATTTCACTGGTCTTGGGTCGTAAGTATGGCTCGTCGCACCTGGAATGAACAGACCGGTAAATGCGGCTGTATGAACTCACGTGGGCGATGGAACCTGATCCTCAACACCGGTGTAGCTGTTAGTTTCGTGCTCACCGCGATCAGTGGGGTATATTTCCTGTTTGTGCCCAGCGGGGGGAGGGTGGCTGACCCAATGATCTTGTTCGATCGAATTACTTGGGATTTGATCCATACCTGGTCTGCTATTGTGCTAATTGCAACCGCGATCATCCATTTTGTCATCCATTGGAAGTGGGTCACAAGAGTGACGGGCAAAATGATCAAGATGCTGTTTCCATCCAGACTAGTTTCCCAACCGGAATCAATCATAAGTTCGTAACCAAATCATCTACATAAATTCCAAAACATAGAAAGGTATATAAAAATGTTCAAGAAAATCTTAGTGATAGCGGCGCTGGTCGCTGTAATCGGAGTGCTCGTTTTTGGAGCTATCAATCGCACCCAGGCAAAGACGGGCAGTGAAAGCATAAGCGCTGGCCATAGTGGGTATGGAAGCGGTACTGGGGACGTTTCCTTCACCGAACAGACTGGTGGATCGTATGCCCAGGGGCAGGGAAATGGCGGTAATGACCGCGCCCAAGGTGGAAGTGGAAATAGTTCAGGCGAGCTGACCAACCTATCCCCAGAGACCCCCGGAGAGTTGAGCGCGGATGAATCAGCAGCACTGCTCTATATGCGGGAAGAAGAGAAGCTGGCGCACGATGTGTACGTGATGCTCTATTCCCAATGGGGTTTACCCATCTTTCAGAATATCAGCCAGAGCGAGCAGACTCATACAGAGGCTGTCAAAACCTTAATCGTCCGTTATGACTTAACCGACCCAGCCAGCAGCCAGGCAGGTGTATTTACAAACACCGACTTACAGGCTTTTTACGACGAGCTGACAGTTCGTGGCGGCCAATCTTTGGCTGAGGCTCTAAAAGTAGGCGCAGCGATCGAGGAAATTGACATCCTTGATCTGGAAGAACGTCTGACACAGACTGATAATGCCGACATCCAACAGGTTTTCAACAACCTATTGAACGGCTCTTACAACCACCTGTGGGCATTTGTCTCGACGTTGAACATCCAGACCAGCGAGACCTACCAGCCACAATATCTCAGCGCCGAGGCTTATGAGACTATTATCAGTACAAGTATGCAAACTGGTGGCAATAGCTATGGAAATGGGGATGGACAAGGCGGCTATCACGGCGGTCGACCGTAGATATCAATATCAAGAAAGATATCAAATCCCAATTTCAGGCGGCGGTTTTCCGTCGCCTGTTTATTTAATCTACAAGTGAACCAAAGATTAGAAAACACATTAAAATAGTACAATATCTTGATATATAAGTAGTTTTGTACTACAATAATAGTTGGTAGATGTTTACAATTAGCCAGGAGAATATTGAATGACAAACCCTGTTCGTGTGAGAGAGGCTCGCTCTCAAGAAAAGCATCAATTCCATCGGCGGCAACGAGGTCCGGCAGTAACTGTAGAATCTGCTACGAACAAATCGACGCCCCCCTTGATTGATGTGGGTCATAACCTGCGTGATCTGCGAGCTGAGCAAGGGCTTTCTATCCGCTCGCTGGCGGAACTGAGCGGCTTAAACGTCAATACCCTGAGCCTGATCGAAAACGGTAAGTCCTCTCCAAGCGTCAGCACGCTACAGCAATTGGCTAATGCACTCATTATTCCTATCACAGCTTTTTTTGAGACGGATACACTAAAGAATAATGTCTCCTATCAGAAGAATGGTCAACGTCTACAGGCGGCATTTGCTTATGGTACTTTAGCAGACCTGGGAGCTGGGCTGACCCTGCGGGGTGGGCAGCCACTTTTGGTCACGCTAGAACCAAAAGCCAATAGTGGCCCAACTCCGATTGTCCACACCGGTCATGAATTCGTTTTCTGCTTGGAAGGACATTTATCTTATACCATCGAAGACCATGTCTATATTCTCGATCCGGGTGACAGTCTGCTTTTCGAAGCCCACCTGCCTCACTTCTGGCAAAACGTCAGCGAATCCACCTCGCAATCTTTACTGATCATGTGCCCGGCAGACGAAAGCGACCATCCAACCGAGCGTCATTTCAAACCGGAGTAACCTGCCTTTATCGGCAGCTGGTCTGGTTAAGGTATATATCTGGAGGTGTCCCATGTCTCGCAAATGGCTAATCACACTAGTTTTTAACGGTATATTCTTCTTAGGAGGCAGTGTCCTTGTTTGGGCAATGACGCCCATCCCAGCAGCGGCTCAATGTGGTAGTAACCCACCGCCGGATTCATCTTGTTTTACCTGTCACGTCGAGCAGGATCCAGTCTATGAAAATGGGTTATGGCATGGCGTCCATGCACGGAAGGATTGTTGTGCTAAATGTCATGGAGGAAATTGCTCGACGATGGATAAAGATTTAGCACATCAGGATATAATCGCCAACCCACTCAGCGATATTTATACCAATTGCCATAGCTGTCATCCTGATGATTATCTGGTGCGGGCGGAAGTATTTGCTGTAGAGCTGGGCATCACACCCAGTAGCATCTCTACGCCGACACCAGTCCCTGCAGGAAAAGTGTTGGCAAGTCCCCTTGTGATCCTTCCATCACCCATCTCGAGTCAGCCGTCTACTTTTCCCTGGCTTGCGATATTAGGAGGCTTACCGATAATCGTCCTGTTTTTGTTTGGATTAATCACGCTTATTATTCATTTGCGTGCATAAAAATCTCTTTATTAGGAGCATATTACATGAAAATCGCAGCTATCACTGATGATGGAAACACGATTAGCCAGCATTTTGGGCGAGCGCCATACTACCTTGTGGCGACGGTTGAGAATGGGCAGATCGTGAAGCGAGAGTTACGGAACAAGCTAGGGCATGCTCAATTCGCCAACCAACCCCATACCGAGGAGCAACCAGGGCAACCGCATGGCATGGGCCCAGCTTCGCATAACAAACACCTGCAGATGGCCGAGGCAATAGCCGACTGTGAAGCATTGCTATGCCGCGGGATGGGGATGGGTGCCTACGAGAGCATGAAGGCGCGCGGCATTCGCCCTGTGGTGACCGATATCGTCGCCATTGACGAAGCCGTTATGGCTTATATCCAAGGTAATATCGTTGATCAGGTAGAACGGTTGCATTAAGCAGATAGATTATTGACATGGGAAGAAATCAAATGTTGGAGAAGGTTATCCAGGTCAGCAAGGAATT
>JBAPSY010000118.1:0-5288 GCA_049281855.1 Anaerolineales bacterium | reverse complement strand
TCCACAACCGGTTTTCTCACCGGCATAGGAACCATTTTCTTATTATTCAGAATACACTTTTTTTAATTGAAAATCAAGTACCAATTCTCGTAAATATGAACCATAACACTTTTATGGTGTTGGCGTTGCTTGACTTCCCGGTTCAATCGGTGAAGCCGTCTCCAACGCCGACACGTCTGGAGTTGCTGTAGGTAATAGCGGTGGATTTTTTAATAAGTTTAGAACATCATCCATCACCACTTTGTCTACAATCACCACCTGGCCAGAATCCACCCGAACATAATACCCACTCCCTATTGCAGTTTGGGTGCCAACATAGGTGATCAACTGAGATCCATCAGATGTTGTCATGCTGATTGTGTAAGCAGGGGTATCCAGTCCGATGGAATCAAGAGGCGGTGTTTGGGTCAAAGTCTCCTCAACTTGTAAGGAGAATAATTGGGCACTTATGGATTCTATCTGAAAGGTGTCTGCCTGGTTTACAGGTACATCTGCAATCGCCCAATTGGAGGTTCCTGGATCAAGATACAGATCAATCTTATCTCCAGTTGTATCTGCGATTTTTACCTCATTAACCTGCGTATTCGTGAGATTATAAAGAGCTGCTCCAGGAGATGTTGGTGTGGATGTAGCTGTATTATCCGCTTTGTTCGACTGGTACCGTTGAAAAAGCAAGGTAAACCCAATCAGAAAGACAAATACCACTAGCAAGATCCATGTTGGACGGCGAACCATAAAGTTTTATCCCTGTCTCCTGCGAGCCAACCACGAACCTATGCCAGCAGCCAAAACGATACCAGGTATAACCACCAATGAACCCAGGAAGATCAAGCCCATTGTGTATGCTTGAGGTTGAACGAGGTAACGATCTACTGTGGTCTTGGGTGTCAGGCTGATCAAATTTTCTTCCTTGGCAGCCCAATCGATGGAATTGATGATCATGTCACTATTTCCATAAAATCCATAATAGGCATTCGTAGCAAAATCTGAATCCCCGAAAACAACCAGACGAGCCTTATCGGTGGTACCATCTGCAACGACTGCCAGAGGTACGGGGCCAACCAAATCAACTCCTTGGTCAAATGTCACGCTATTGTTTTGAACCGAAGCCATATCAGTCTCCCCCCACGACTGATCGACCGTTAGAATTAATTGGGTTTTACTATAATCTGTTCCCACTGATGATTCAGCAGTTACGCTCCTGGCACTTTGGAAACCTGTCCCCATCGTGCTCATTTTTTGGGTAATCACATGGGTGGCATATTGGTAGCCAACCGCAAAATATGCATTTTGGAATGTCTGATAACCATAGGCATCCACTATTACATTATTGCCCAGGACTATTCCATAGGTTTGTGCCAGATCATTCGCCAACGGATCGGGGGAATCTCCAAACTGAGTATCGATTGTGGGATCTTCCATGACCACTACAGAACCGCCATCCATGATATAGGCATCCAACAAGCCCACCTGTGCATCAGTGAAAGGTTTCTTGGGTCCTGCGATTACAACCACACTGGCGTCTTGTGGAATCTGGTTTGTCGCTAACAGATTCAATGTCGATACTTTGTAATTCCGGGACTCTAAATCAGTAGATAACTTTGTATAGGATTGGTCACTGCTACCATCGATGGGATACTCACCATGACCTGTCGAGAAATATACAACATGAGCACCGGGGTTCATTAACCTCACCATCGCCCCGGTGATATCAGTTTCGGATATGCTCGATACTGACTGTTTCGTGTCACCCATAAAAAGGACGATCGAGCCATCTTTGCTAATACCAGCATCCTGAGCAGCAACCGGATCCTTATTGGGATCGATAAATGCATATTGGAATTTTCCACCGCCGCCATAGACATACTGGTCAAGTAAACTTTTTGCACTGTCCATCGATGAGACGATTGAAGCATCAGATGAAAAGAAAGCTTTGGCTACCACAGTGTCTGGAAGAGTTTTTAATACGTCCACAGTTTCTTTAGCTAAAGTATTTGACTGATCCGAGGTCAGGTCCCAGTGCTTGGTATATTTATATGCCAGGTAATTAACCACCACCAGGATTCCGATGAAAGCCACAGATAAGATCAAAGCATTGCTACCATAACGCGCCTGTCGACCCGTCAACAACTTCCGGATAGAATCCGGGTCTTGCACTACATACACAGCTAATCCGATCACGAATAAACCAATACTTATTTGTAAATAAAGATTCCATTGCCGTTGGACGATATACAATCCGGCTGCAACCACCAGGGCTACAAGAGAAATCGCGATGGAACCAATGCGAATAACTAGATGCCAGTTCGGTTTCATTAGCGCCACCTCCGGACCTCAATAGAAACCGTACCCAGGAACAGTGCCAATGAGGTCAGGCTTAGGTAATAGACGATATCACTCAGGTCTATGGTTCCCTGGTAAAAGTTCAAGTAATGGTCTATAAAGTTAAGATAAGTTAATATCTGGTTGCCTAATCCACCAGTGGTGGTTGAAGCTGGACGTACCAACCAAAACACTAATACGATTGCCAGGCTTATAACGAATACAACGAGCTGGTTATTAACCAACGATGAGATGAACACACCTACCGCCACCAGGCTGGCAACCATTAATACTAATCCGAGATAACCGGAAAGTAATATTCCCTGATCAATCCCAGGCTTGACTAGAAAATTCAAAACTATTGGGAAAATCCATGTTACAACCAGTAAAGTGAGCATGAACAAAAATGCACCCAACCATTTTCCAATAACAAGTTCCCAGTCCTTAACCGGGGCTGTCAGCAAGAGCTCCATTGTGCCCATGCGCATCTCTTCTGAAATAGAGCGCATGGTGATGGCTGGCATGACAAATAACAACAAAGTCACTAACGGGCTGATAATAATTTGCACTGTTGGCGCATAAGCCTGGTATGTCGACTGGATGATTGCATCCCGCAATGCACTATAGAAAAACCAACCCAGGAGGATCATAAAAAAGAATGCCACGACGTAAGCCACGGGGCTTATGAAAAATAATTTATATTCTCGACGGGCGATTATCCACACATTTCGCATGAAATCCTTCCTTTACTAAATTTATTCCAACTCTCTCTTCAGCTTAAATATTGCCGATTATGGTGCATCATCCGAAGAATCATCTGTGCTCGGAGGCTCGGGCTCCTCACGTGTCAGCTGAATGAATATATCTTCCAAGCTAAGATCGATGCTCCTTAACTCTAGTAAATCGAAATTTGCTTTGATTACATTACGCGCAATGGCAGGACGTATGTCCTTTCCGGGGGAGCTTTCAACCTCGACAGCTCCTTCGCGAGTGGTTGAAACTCTACTAACGCCAGAAATCCCGCTGATGAGTTTTTCCAACCCTTCACCGTCACCTTGAACACGCACCGACACTCTCTGGACACCAGTTAGTCCAGCTTGCAATCTTTCAGGGGTGTCTTCCACAACAATCTCACCCTTGTTAATGATCAATACTCGATCGCAAATTTGCTGTGCTTCAGATAGGATATGAGTCGAGAGTAAGACGGTCCTCTGCCTGCCAATCTCACGGATTAACTTGCGTACTTCCCTAATTTGGGCTGGATCTAACCCGATGGTGGGCTCATCCAGAATAAGCACCTCTGGTTCATGCAGCAGTGCTTGCGCCAGGCCTATGCGTTGTCGCATGCCCTTGGATAAATTACTGATATACCCATTAGCTCGTTCATCCATATGCACAATTTCAAGGACATCCTCAACCCTGTCTTCGGCATTCTTGATGTGGCGTAAATCTGCCATGTATTTCAGATAATCAAATACGGTCATATCTGGATATAAGGGCACCGTTTCAGGCAAATAGCCTACCCGTTTCCTCACCTCAAGTGATTCGTCCACAACATCATATCCAGCCACCCGGGCAATGCCCATGGTAGGTGGCATGAACCCTGAAAGAATACGCATGGTGGTGGTCTTGCCTGCCCCATTAGGACCCAGGAACCCAAGGATTTCTCCTGGGTTAGCCTGAAAAGTCAAATTGTTGATCGCTCGTCGGGGACCGTAATCTTTCGTCAATCCTTCCACTTCAATCATAAACCTCTCCTGTATAAACGAAGAAAAAGCACGGCGACCGAACTCCCGGAGGCTGTGCTGGTGGTAATGATTATGCTGAAAAATTTTCAGTATAATCTCTATGTGTAATAAAACTAATCACTGAGTAAGACTATACATTAAAAAAAGTGGCAAAGTCAAGTAGTTGGATGAAGTCTAATGAAATGCTAATCTATAAAAACTTCTCAAATTGATTTGACTTTTTCTATTTGATTAGGTAAAATAGCGCAACCTGCACGGAACATTCAACAAATGTACCTTATTGGCTTAATTTCATTTCGTGCAACCCAGACGCGTATGCGTGTGGGAATTTTGTTTGTTTAAATCTAATTGGATCGAGTGGAGGAGATATGAATATCTTAGGTTTAGCCCGACATGGCTTAAATGATTTCGAACAAATCGCAATTGTTGGGGTAGTGATTGTTGCCATAATCAGTCTCCTTTATGCTTGGTATTTACGCGGCAGAGTGATGGCTAAAGATAAGGGAACTGCAAAGATGCAGGAAGTATGGAATGCCATACGCATCGGAGCAAATAGTTATTTAAACCGCCAATTGCGTTCAATCCTTCCAATAATATTAATTTTAACGGTAGCATTATTCTTATCAGTCTATATCGTTCCTCCCTCCTTGGAAGCCCGCGAGTGGCACTGCATTTTCATTCAGAATGTGGATGCCCATAATGTGGATGCATTAAAAACATGCGCAGAAGGCATTACCAAAGATGGTACCCCTCAAGCCTACCAGCAGATATTACTCATCATTGGTGTGGCACGTATGATCGCTTTTGTCATGGGGGCATCCTTCTCCCTTACGGTAGGTCAGCTCGGGATGCGCATGGCAATCCAGGCTAACGTTCGCGCCGCATCAGCTGCACGGCGCGGTTTCAATGAAGCTCTCTCGATTGCATATTATGCTGGCACGATCACCGGTATGTTAACGGATGGGTTGGGATTATTTGGTGGCACGATCATTTTCATGATCTTCGGTCGGGCTGCCCCTGACGCATTATTGGGGTTTGGCTTCGGTGGAACCCTTCTAGCATTATTTATGCGTGTGGGAGGTGGAATTTATACCAAGGCCGCTGATGTTGGTGCTGATCTGGTCGGCAAGGTTGAACACGACATTCCCGAAGATGACCCTCGCAATGCCGCTGTGATTGCTGACCTGGTTGGAGACAATGTTGGTGATTGTGCAGGTA
>JBAPSY010000117.1:0-2479 GCA_049281855.1 Anaerolineales bacterium | reverse complement strand
CCATACACCTGGGTCAATATTACCGTAGTGATTGCCAAGGCAAATGGGAAATTTAAATCGGTTGCTGAGCCACGCAGGAATGGGACGATTTCACAAACAGTGCATACCGCTTCACCTTCTCCTGTGTGGGATTCTCCCTGTGCTGCGGTGACTACAACGGGTTGTCCTTTATCGATAGTAAAAACTTCCAGTTTTCCCACCTGAAGCAATTTTACCGGGGCAAATCCTTTTCCTTCTTTAACTTGTTCAATGAGACCAACGCTTTCAAAACCGGGGACAAGCTTAACCATGTTGGCGATGAAGATCAACAGGAAGATCGTGGCAGGTATGGGGAAAATGCGCTTAGCCCATTTTCCAGCTGTCCCTTCGACACTGTTCCAAAGGAATTCGAAAATTGTCTCAAAAGCATTATAAAATCCCTGAGGAACCAGCTTGCCACTCTTTGCAAAACGATAAACACCAATTGCAATGAGGATCAGGATTACATCGGCGATTAATGTCGCCAATATTGTGTTTGTGATCTGAAAACCACCAATATGCAATCCAGTCGGCTCAGCTGGTAAAACAACGACTGGGCTCACCGGTTTTAATATCGATGGCCCGATAAAAGCAGCGTAAATTCCAACTGCAAACAATGCCAGGATGATCCAACGCTTTACTCCAAATCGCTTTTTCGGTTTTACCTCACTCACGTTTCTCTTCCTCCTCAATCGGCTTGGTTGGCTTTGCATCCGGTTCCTGGGGTGTGATGCTTTTCACTGCCCGCATTGCCAACTTGAAGGTTAGGAATAGCGAAAGCGGTGCCGAGCCCAAGATCAGAATAATTGTAAAAACTGGTTTTGTTCCTAATAACTTATCCAGTCCAATTCCAACGAATAATGCCAAAAACACAATCATCAACGTCGCACATCCCACCTGACCACCGACCGAATATAGTGCAAGGCTATTTACGGTCTGCTTATTTTTGGATGGTTCAGGAGGTTGATAGTTCTGGTTCATAGCGGGCAGATTTTATCATAATCGTATTACTGCCGTCAACACTCTCTGCTGTATTCAAGTTGAAATCCCTCAGGCACTTACCATCCTAGAACAAAGATGACGCGATCTTAGTAGATAAGTTGAACCATGGACCGAATAATGTCCCTACCAGGATAATGCCGAAGATCAAGACCGTTAATGCAATCGTATATGGTCGAGGGATGGTTAAAGGTTTGTCCTCATCCTCTGAGCGGAATAGATATACATATTTCAATACCGTCATATAGTAGTAAAGACCTATGATGGAATTGAGTACACCTACAAAAGCTAACCATATAAGACCGACTTTTACTGCAGCAGCAAATACGAAGATCTTAGCAACAAATCCTGCCAGTGGTGGCATTCCAGCCAGTGACAATAAGGCGACCATCATCGCCAATGCCAGCCAAGGTTTTCGCCTGCTTAGACCCGAATAGGCAGAAATCTCGTCCGATCCAACCACCTGTGAAAATGTCACCACGACCCCGAAAGCAGCTAAATTGGTGATCATATATGCGATCAGATAGAAAACCACACTCGTCATGCCCAACTGCGATATCGCAACCACCCCAATCAGGATATATCCAGCATGTGCAATGGACGAAAATGCCAACAAACGTTTTATGTTTTTCTGCGCCAAGGCCAAAACGTTCCCGACCGTCATGGTGAGCACTGAAACGATAGCGAGCATATTGATCCAATCAGGAGATACTGATGGAGTGAAAATCGTGACCAACACCCTTAATACAACCACGAAGCCGGCAGCTTTCGAGGCAGTAGACAGAAATCCAGCAATCGGGGTTGGTGCACCTTCATAGACGTCTGGTGCCCAAAAATGCAATGGGAACGCAGAAATCTTAAAACCAAAGCCTACCAAAATAAGGAGCAGGCTCCCAATTATCGCAATCTTCGGAAATTGCACACTATAAAAACTCAATGCAATCTGGTAAATATTCGTCTGACCAGAAAAGCCGTATAACAGGCTAAAGCCATATAACATGATAGTCGATGCTGCTGCACCGAAAAGCAGGTATTTGAACCCTGATTCTGTTGATTTGTCATCCCGTGTCATGAAGCCTGCCAGAATGTACATTGGGATGGACGTGGTTTCAATGGCGAGGTAAAGCATGATGATATCTGCCGCGGATGCCATCAAGCTCATCCCCAAGGTGGAGATCAGCATTAATACATAGAACTCGCCCTTCTGTCCCACCCCTTTCATTTCCATGGCAAACAAAGCGGTGATGGCAGCAGCAAACATGAATAAAATGTTAAAAGCGAAACTCAGCCAATCCTGACGGATCATGCCCCCAAAAATTAACCGGCCTTGTCCTTGTGGGGTCGCCACAAAGAAACTTACCACCATGATCAACAATAATCCACCTGCAGTCAACCACCCCAAACCGCGTTTTAACTCCGGCCTCCAGATCGCATCAAAAGCCACGATTAATCCTGCCAATAC
>JBAPSY010000116.1:0-13817 GCA_049281855.1 Anaerolineales bacterium | reverse complement strand
GCCCGAGTAGTTGGTCCTGTACCCTTGCCAACTAAGAAAGAAAGGTTTACAATTCGGCGCTCGACATTCATTGATAAAGATTCACACGAGCATTTTGAAATCCGCACGCATAACCGCTTAATCGATGTCTTGGACCCAGACTCCAAAACCATCGATATGCTCATGCGATTGAACCTTCCAGCGGGTGTGGACATTGAAATAAAGATTTAGGATTACCGCCTTCATGTTCGGGTGTTAAACGGAGAGTTGAGCTAACGATAACCTCACCGCCACCCGACACAGAATGGTGGCAGTGTAAGAGCGGTACTACACGCGAGCGAACAAACTCCGAAGCTCCACGGTAGAACAGCTGACTGCACTGCGGTTAGGGATGATGCAGCCATGCCCAGGCTGACAGTCCCGAAACATAAATTAGGTAGGAGAAAACCGAGATGTTAAAAGGGCTTATTGGAAAGAAAATTGGCATGACCCAGATTTTCGTTGAAGGCCAGGCACTCCCGGTCACTTTAATCGAAGCTGGGCCATGCTATGTTACCCAGGTTCGTCTGCCTGGAAAAGATGGGTATTCAGCTGTCCAATTGGGTTTCGATGAAGTTCGACCAAAAATCCTGACTGGCGGCGAGCTAGGGCACCTTAAGCGCAACACTCTCCCCCCGTTGCGCTTTTTGCGTGAATTTCGGGTGAAAAACCCGGATGTCTCCGAAGGTAACCAGATAAATGTAGATCAGGTTTTTTCAACTGGCGATTTCGTGGATATTATTGGCACCAGCAAAGGAAAAGGTTTCGCGGGCGCCGTCAAGCGTTATCATTTCAAAGGTCATCATAAAACGCATGGGACCTCCGATCGAGAGCGCGCACCTGGCTCACGTGGCGCAACCACCACTCCAGGTCGGGTGTATAAGGGTGCTCGCGGTCCTGGTCATATGGGTAACCGTCGAATAACCGCCCAGAACCTTAAGATCGTCATGGTCGATAAGGAGCGTAACCTGATCGGTGTGAATGGTGCTGTTCCCGGACCGAAGGGCAGCGTAGTGGAAATCAAGGAAACCCGGAAGCAGTAGCCGGATCACGGCACTGATTCTCACATTTGTGGAGAATAAAATTATGGAAGTTGATGTCGTAAACATGGAAGGTCAGAAAATCCGCACTGTGGAGCTTCCGGCGCAGATTTTTGAAGCCCCGATAAATATTGACCTGATGCATCAGGCATTTGTTCGCCAAATGGCAAATGCGCGCCTAGGAACTCATAGCACAAAAACGCGTGGTGAAGTCTCTGGTGGTGGGAAAAAGCCCTGGAAGCAAAAAGGTACCGGTCGGGCACGTCAGGGATCAACCCGCGCTGCCCAATGGGTGGGTGGTGGTAAAGTGCACACCCCAAAACCACGTGATTATACATTACCCATGCCTCGAAAGATGCGCCTGGCAGCCCTTCGGTCTGCCCTTTCAGTAAGAGCCTCCGAGAAGGCAATTATCGTGGTAGAAGACTTAACGCTTACCGAAGCCAAAACCAAACAAATGGCTCAGATGATGGCTAAAATTGTAGGTGATGAAAGTGCTGTGATCCTGATACCGCTTAAAAACCCAGCGTATGAAATGATCATTCGTTCAGCCAGCAACCTGGCCAAAACGAAGACAATGCTGGCAAATTATCTTAACATCCGCGACCTGCTCAGTTTTGACAAGATCGTTCTACCGATCCAGTCACTGGATGTCATCTCTGCGCATTTAGGCTAAACGGGAGGCAATCATGACCACTATTTACGATGTCCTGCGTCGCCCGATCGTCACCGAGAAATCGAACTTTCAAAACTCAAACTTGCACCAATATACCTTCGAGGTTACATCAAGTGCGACTAAAGGTTTGGTAAAGGATGCGATTGAAACCCTCTTCGATGTCAATGTAGTTCGGGTCAATATGATCAACGTTTCTCCCAAACGAACCCGTCGATGGAAGAGTCGTCGTGTCATGGTCCGCAGTAAAGGATACAAAAAAGCCATCGTAACGCTGGCTGCGGGTGACACGATAGATATGTTTGAAGGAGTTAAATGATGGCCGTAAAGAAATATAAGCCAGTAACTCCAAGCCTGCGAGGAATGACTGGATACACCTTTGATGAAATAACTAAGAACAAACCCGAGCGATCATTGATCGTGGATAAGCATAAGCATGCCGGTCGCGATACAACCGGACGGATTTCAGTTCGACATCGTGGTGGTGGCAACCGCAGGCATATCCGCATCGTGGATTTTAAACGCGAAAAACACGGTATTCCTGCAAAAGTTTCTGCAATTGAGTATGATCCTAACCGGACGGCTCGCCTGGCACTGTTGTTCTATACCGATGGTGAAAAACGTTATATTGTTGCACCAATCGATCTAAAAGTAGGCGATTCGGTTATGTCTGGACCGACTGCAGAAGTACGCCCCGGAAATAGCCTACCGATCTCGAATATTCCCGTAGGCACCTTGATCCATAACCTGGAACTTAAAGAAGGTCGTGGTGGGCAACTGGTCCGTTCTGCAGGTGGTGCAGCCCAATTATTAGCCAAGGAGGGCGATTTTGCTCAGATCCGTATGCCCTCCGGCGAAGTACGCTTGATTCGTCAAACCTGCTACGCAACCATCGGTCAGGTGGGCAATCTGGATCACAGCAACATTAAACTCGGGAAAGCTGGTCGCAAACGCAATATGGGTATTCGCCCAACAGTGCGCGGTACAGCCATGAGCCCGCGTGATCACCCCCATGGTGGTGGTGAAGGTCGACAACCCACAGGTATGCCCGGACCCAAGAGTCCGTGGGGAAAACCGACCCGGGGTTATAGGACCCGTCGAAATAAACTGTCGGATCAATATATCATCCGCCGGCGCGGCAAGAGCCGTAGGTAGTCTATAGACATCAGGAGTCGAGAAAATGGGACGATCTCTGAAAAAAGGGCCATTTGTGGCACCTAAATTACTCAAGAAAATTGAAGCCATGAACGAGCGCGGCGAGAAAAAGGTCATACGAACCTGGAGTCGTGCAAGCACCATCTTTCCTCAGATGGTCGGGCACACCGTAGCGGTTCATGATGGTCGCAGACACGTGCCCATCTATATCACTGAAAATATGGTTGGGCATCGTTTGGGTGAATTTGCACCCACGCGCACATTCCGCGGCCATGTTGCATCTGAGAAGAAAGTAAAGAAAGCGGAATAGCCTATGGCAACCCATGATATTCGTGCTCAAGCGCTATCCACCCCTGTCTCTGCTCAAAAAGCGCGACTGGTGGTTGATTTGGTAAGGGGTAAAGATGTGGTACAAGCATTGACTATGTTGAAATTTATGCCAAACTACGCTGCCCAGCCTGTTTCTAAACTACTTGCTTCAGCTGTTGCCAACGCCGAAGAAAATTTTGGTGTTAGCCGTGATGATCTCTTCGTTTATCGCATCTATGCTGATGAAGCTACCACACGCAAATGGCGACGTTTTGGACCACGTGGCAGATTTATGCCCTGGTTACGACGCTCATCTCATATAACCGTCATCCTTCGCGAGCGAGAAGGAAAGTAGGAGCTTTTATGGGTCGAAAAGTAAATCCGATTGGGTTTCGCCTTAAGATCAACAAAACCTGGGAGGGACGCTGGTATGCTGAAGGTCGAGAATATGTCGAACAGCTCCACCAAGACTTCGCATTACGCGACCTGGTACGCAAAGAAGCATCTCGAGCTGGTGTTTCACGTATCGAGATAGAGCGCTTTCCGGGTAAAGTCAAGATCGTTGTCAACACTGCCAAGCCAGGTGTGCTCATCGGTCGTAAAGGTGAAAGCGTCAAGAACCTTCGCCAGCATCTTGAAGCCATGGTGGGTAAGAAGATCGATCTGGAGATCAAAGAGATCAAGAGCCCTGATTTGGATGCATACTTGGTGGCGAATAATATTGCAGAGCAACTTGAACGTCGCATTAGCTACCAGCGCGCCATGAAACGTGCGATCCAACAGGCAATTCGCCAGGGCGCTCAAGGAATCCGTGTTGAGGTTGCTGGTCGCTTGAGTGGAGCTGAAATGGCGCGTGTCATTAACATGCGCGAGGGTCGCGTCCCACGTGCCACTCTGCGTGCTGATATTGATTACCACCAAACTCAAGCATTAACCACTTATGGACAGATTGGTGTCAAAGTTTGGATTTATCGTGGTGAATTACTACCTGCAGTCGAAGAACAGGTTGAATCGACTGAGGGTGTTTATGTTAGTGAGTAGTGAGGGTTTTTACCATGCTCATGCCTAAAAGAATTAAGTACCGAAAACAAATGCGCGGGCGCATGAAAGGGACAGAGTTACGCGGTGCCGACGTCCACTTTGGAGACTTCGGGCTGCAAGCTTTGGAACCTGGATGGGTTACAGCGCGTCAAATCGAAGCCGCCCGTAGAGCGATCATGCATTCCTTAAAACGGCGCGGTAAGGTGTGGATTCGAATCTTCCCTGATAAACCTTACACCCAAAAACCTGCCGAAACCCGCATGGGTAAAGGCAAGGGTAACGTGGAATATTGGGTGGCAGTGGTTAAACCTGGTAGGATCATGTTCGAGGTAGGTGGTGGTCTTCCGGAAGATGAGGCTCGTCAAGCATTGCGACTGGCACAGTTTAAGCTGGCGATAAAGACCAAAGTTATTGGCCGCCATGACCGTGTCACCGGAGGTGAACAATGAAAATCCGTGAGGTCCGCGCCTTATCCACTGAGGCAATTGAAGCTCAACTCAACGACACGAGAGAAGAGCTGATGAAATTGCGCTTTCAACTATCCTCCGGCGAATTAACCGACTTTACCCGCTTGCGAATAACCCGACGCACTATCGCCCGCCTTACATCTGTATTGAATGAGCGCCAGCGAAATCCTGAAAGTGAGGAGAACAATGAATAATCGCCGACGAATCACTGGTTTTGTCACCAGTAATGCCATGCAAAAGACTGTGGTAGTGGAGATTTCAAGGACATACCGCCACCCACTGTATAAGAAAGTGGTCAACAGCCGCAAGCGCGTGATGGCACACGATGAACTTGATTGCCAGGTTGGGGATCAGGTTCAAATCGTCGAAAGCCGACCAATCTCCAAGAACGTGTGTTGGGTTGTTGAACAAATTCTCCGGCACACGGTTGGTAGTGGAGAGGAAATACCGGAGGCATAGCCATGATCCAACAAGAAACAGTGGTTAAGGTTGCAGATAATACCGGTGGACGTTCTTTGCTTGTCATCCACGTTATGGGTGGCTCCAGACGGCGTTATGGTCGTGTGGGTGACATCGTGGTTGGAGCAATCCAGGAAGCATCTCCTCAAGGAAACGTTAAAAAAAGCGAGGTCGTAAAGGCTGTGATCGTCCGCTGCGCCAAAGAATGGCGTCGAGATGATGGATCCTATATTCGGTTCGACGACAATGCTGCAGTCATTTTAGATGTAGACGGACAAAACCCAAAGGGTACACGTATTTTTGGTCCAGTTGCTCGTGAACTACGTGAAAAAGGATTTATGAGAATCGTATCATTAGCACCAGAGGTTCTTTAGCAATTATGGTGCAGGAGTATAAGCTGTGAGAGTTAAAATTCGCAAGGATGATACTGTTGAGGTGATTAGCGGACGCGAAGCTGATAAGGGCAGACGCGGTAAAGTGATCAAGGTCATGCCCGAAGAAGGCAAAGTGGTCATCGCAGGCATCAACGTGCGCAAAAAGCATCAAAAACAGGTTCAATCGCAAGGTCGCACCCTTAAACCAGGGATTATTGAATTCGAAGCACCCATCGCGATTGGCAATGTAATGTTGGTTTGCCCCAAGTGCGATAACCCAGTCAGAGTGGGTGTGCAACGAGAAAATGATGAAAGCCAGCGTGTATGTAAGAATTGTGGCGCGGTGATTGAATAATCACCAATTTGGAGTAATAGGATGACTCATTATTTGAAAGAACGATATCAAAAAGAAATTGCACCCGCACTTGAAACCGCGATTGGTGCTGACAACGTCATGCAGATTCCGCGGATAACTAAAGTGGTGGTGAATATCGGTGTGGGTGAAGCACTCGACAATGCCAAGGCTCTCGAGGCAGCTGTTGCAGATTTGACGTTGATTACAGGTCAAAAACCGATCATTACCAAAGCCAAGAAAAGCATTGCTAACTTCAAGCTGCGGGAGGGTCGGCAAATCGGTGTAAAAGTCACATTGCGCGGAGAGAGAATGTGGTCATTCCTGGACCGATTGATGAACGTTGCTCTGCCACGGGTACGTGATTTTCGTGGCATCTCACCCAATGCCTTCGATGGACGTGGTAACTACACCTTGGGGTTACGTGAACAATTGGTTTTCCCAGAGATCGAGTACGATAAGATTGATAAATTACGCGGTCTTGAAGTTTCCATCATTACAACAGCCCGCAATGACGACGAATCTAGGAAATTGCTTCAAATGCTCGGCATGCCGTTTCGGAAGGAAGGATTCTAATGGCGAAAACATGCATGAAATACCGTGAAATGCGCCGGAAATATCCCACTCGTGTGCGCAATCGCTGCAAACTTTGCGGACGTCCGCGTGGTTATATCCGACGATTCGGGTTGTGCCGCATCTGTTTCCGCGAGCAAGCACTTGAAGGCAAAATCCCTGGCGTCGTGAAGTCATCCTGGTAACGGGCGGAGGAAAAGAACATGTCTGTTTCAGATCCAATCTCTGATATGCTCACACGGATTCGCAATGCCGTGATGGCTGAACACTCCACAGTAGCTTTACCTAATTCGAAGATGAAGTCTGCGATCGCGCAGATTTTGAAAGAAGAAGGCTACATTAGTGGATACGAAATCGTCGATGATAGTAAACGACCTGCACAAAAGGTTTTACGCATCCGCCTGAAATACGTTGGTGAGCGGCGTGAACGCCGGGCAGTCATCACTGGTTTAGAGCGGATCAGCCGCCCTGGAGGCCGGGTGTACGCTGGCAAACAGGAGATCCCATGGGTGCTTTCAGGTATGGGCGTTGCCATTATCTCCACACCTAAAGGTGTTATGACAGGTCAACGCGCCCGCCAGCTTGGTGTAGGTGGCGAGATCCTGTGCAAGGTCTGGTAAGGAGGCTAATATGTCCAGAATAGGTCGTCTACCAGTCGTCGTCCCACCTCAAGTAGAGGTGAACATCGAAGGCACAATGATCAAGGTAAAAGGTCCAAAAGGAGCACTTGAATATACATTCCCGGAGGACATTTCATTTGCTCTGGAGAATGGCGTAATTAACGTGAAACGCCCTTCCGATGATAGTGCTCACCGTGCATTACATGGCACAACGCGTGCTTTGATCCAAAACATGGTGACCGGTGTAAGCACTGGTTTTGAGAGGATTTTGGAGATCAATGGCGTAGGTTATCGTGCTGAAGTACAAGGCCATAATTTGGTGCTCAACCTTGGATATTCCCATCCAATCGTCGTTGAGCCTCCGGCTGGTATAGCATTTCAAACGGATCCAAAAACCCGCCAGATCAAGGTATTAGGTCCAGATAAGCAAAAAGTAGGCCAGATGGCTGATTTCATTCGCAAGCAACGCCCTCCTGAGCCTTATCTGGGTAAAGGCATTAAATATTTGGAAGAAAAGATCCGCCGTAAGGCTGGTAAGTCGGGTAAGGGATAAAACTATGGCAAGTAATCAAAAAACACGTTCTGCAGCACGCAACCGGCGCCATACGCGCGTTCGGCAGGATATCTTTGGAACACCTGCACGCCCACGATTGTGTGTTTTTCGAAGCTTAAGTGGGATCTATGCTCAGGTGATCGATGATGAAGCGGGAAATACTTTGGTGTCTGCTTCTACGATAGACCCTGCCTTGCGGGAGCAAGTGAAGGGACTTAAGCAAGCTGAGAAGGCACATCTAGTAGGTAAAACATTGGCTGAACGCGCCCTGGTTAAAGGCATTCAGGTAGTCTCATTCGACCGGGGCGGTTACAAGTATATCGGGCGTGTCAAAGCATTGGCAGAAGGTGCGCGCGAAGGCGGCCTGAAGTTTTAATCCTTCGCACATGGAGAAAAGCATGACAGACTATCCAACTGCAGAATATGAGCAAAAAGAATTTGACGAACGCGTGATCGAGATTGGACGTGTAGCGAAAGTCGTTCAGGGTGGACGCCGGTTCTCTTTCCGCGTCACCGTGGTTGTCGGAGATAATAACGGCAGCGTGGGTATTGGTGTTGGTAAAGCTAATACTGTCCCAGATGCTATGCGCAAAGCCTCTGAAAAAGCCCACACCAATATGCACAAGGTCTGGCTGTATGGCAAGACCATTCCACATGAAGTACTTGGACGGGTTAGTGGAGCTGAAGTATTATTGAAACCAGCTTCACCAGGTACAGGAGTCATTGCAGCAGGCGGTGTACGCGCCGTCCTTGAAGCGGTTGGAGTATCCGATATCCTGACAAAATCACTGCGCAGTAGCAATGTACTGAATGTCGTCTATGCCACGATGCAGGCATTGGATTCGCTAAAATCCCCCAAGGAAGAAGCCGCCCGTCGTGGAAAAGATATCAAGGACGTGACACCCTACTGGGACCGGAGGAAGAATGCCTAGAAAAAAATTACCCAAAGAGAAGATCCTCCGGGTTACATTAGTCCGTAGTGCAATAGGATATTCGAAGGAGCATAAGGCTGCCGTCAGGGCTTTAGGCTTCAAGCGTTTACACCAGACCGTGGAACATGTCGATTCCCCAACCCTACGGGGAATGCTCTACAAAGTCGCCCATTTGGTCGAGGTGGAGGAAAAGTAAATGAAACTTCATGAACTCAAACCACAAATTGGAGCCAAGAAAGATGGCATCCGCGTTGGCCGTGGGACCGGTGGACGCAGAGGCAAGACGGCTGGTCGGGGTACCAAAGGTCAGGGCGCACGCGCAGGAAAACCTGTTCGCCAATATAACCAGGGTGGCAACCTGCCATTTTATCGACGCCTACCCTTCAAACGTGGTGAAGGATTTACACCATTGAACCGGATTGAATATAACGAAGTTAATCTCGACCAACTGGCAAAATTCCCAAAAGGGAGTGAAATTACCCCTGGGACTCTTGCCGAAGCTCAACTGCTTCGCAACCCGACCAAACCAGTGGTAATTTTAGGCCGTGGTGAGGTCAAGACTGCCCTGAAAATCAATGTTCACCGTGTCACCGCAACTGCTAAGGCGAAAGTTGAAGCTGCGGGTGGTAGTGTAGAAATCATTAAATCGTAAGGTTGATGATAAGGAGCTTATAAAATGAAGCGGTCTGCCTGGCGTTACTTATGGTCAGCACACGATATTCGCAGGAAATTGCTAATTACGCTGCTTATCCTGGCGATTTATCGCCTGGCGAGCCACGTCCCCGTGCCTGGAGCCAATAAAGAGGTTATGGCTCAGATCTTAAGTGCAGGTGGGGCGACAGGTAACCTGATCAATATCCTGGACTTACTATCTGGAGGTACCGTTTCCCGCTTCTCAGTGCTGGCAATGGGTGTTTATCCATACATCACAGCTCAGATCATCCTGCAACTTCTTACACCCATCATCCCCTCCTTGCAGAGGAGGATGGAAGAAGATCCCCGCGAAGGTCAAAAGTGGCAGGAAAAGTGGACTTATTATCTGGCAGTACCTATGGCAGCCTTACAGGCCATAGGCCAAGTCAACATCTTCAATAGCTCAGCTACCCGTATTGGCTTAGCGCCGGTGATTCAGAATTTCGGATTAGCTTATTTCTTACCTTCTCTGACGATCATCATCAGTATGACAGCAGGAACAATGTTTGGTATCTGGCTAGGTGAGCTGATCTCTGAATATGGATTGCGTAATCAAGGGTTGTCGTTAATTATTTTCGCTGGCATTGTCGCCCGCATCCCAGCCACGATCCAGGGCATTGTTGCCGATGCAACCACCCGCTGGATTGGCTTGATCTTCATGGTGCTGCTTAGCTTGATCACTATTTTTGCCATCGTGGTTGTTCAGCAGGGGCGTCGAAATGTCCCGGTCATGTATCCTGGGCGCCGTGTAGGCAGCCGTATGTCCATGCCCGTCAAAGGCACTCTACCTCTGATGGTCAATATGGCAGGCATGATCCCGATCATCTTTGCCCAATCACTACTCACCTTCCCATCCATCATTGCAAGCTTTTTCACAGGTGCGAAGAACACGACGATTGCCAACCTTGCCACCGGCATAGTCAACCTGTTCGGTGGAACCGGCAATACTTACTGGATCATGTACTTCTTTATGGTGGTCTTTTTCTCCTTCTTCTATACTGACGTCCTGTTTGCACAACAGAACTACGGCGAAAATTTGAAAAAGGTCGGTGCCCAGATCCCGGGTGTCTCACGTGGCAATCCAACACAGAAATATCTAACACGTGTTCTGCGCCGGATCACCTTGCCCGGTGCCGTCTTCCTTGGCATCGTAGCTATCCTTCCATGGTTGGTGGGATTGGTGGTGCCGTTCGGTAAGAGCACGGGTCTTTTATTGACATCCTCTTCGGGATTGTTGATTGTTGTCGGTGTCGTGCGGGATGTATTCTTCAATATCGATGCTGATCTAAAATTGCACGGTTATGACGACTCATTGCTTGTGAGGTAAGAGAGTTAAAATGGCCAGGTTCATCGTCTTACTCGGTCCCCCAGGCGCAGGAAAAGGCACTCAGGCTGAAGCTATTTCTGCAAAGCTTCACCTACCGCATATTTCCTCGGGTGATATCTTCAGAAAACATCTGAAGGACCAAACCGAGCTGGGCAAGCTGGCAGCTGAGTTCATCAACAAGGGTGAGCTTGTACCCGACGATGTGACAATAGCCATGATCCGTGAACGCATAACCCGTCCGGACTGCCGTGATGGTGCATTATTGGATGGATTTCCACGCACACCCAATCAGGCAAAGGCACTGGCAACCATTCTAGAAGAAATTAACAGGCAGGTCAAAAGTGTTCCGTACATCTGCGTGCCTGAAGATGTTCTGGTCGAGCGTCTGGCAGGTCGTTGGACTTGTCGTAAGGTTGGTCATATCTTTCATGAAATATATCATCCCCCACAACAGCCAGGGATTTGTGATTTTGATGGCTCAGAATTATATCAGCGTGAAGACGACAAGACCGAAACAGTGAAACGTCGTATCCACGTGTACATCGAACAAACGCAACCTCTAATTGAATATTACAGCCAACTTGGTGTTTTAACTGAAGTAGATGGAAAAAAACCTATCGAGCAAGTTACAAATGATCTGCTTACAGCATTACAGGGAAATGGGATATTATGAGCTGGGAACGTAACATCATCATTAAAAGCCCGGAAGAGATTGCTGCGCTGCGCGAAGCAGGTCGCATCAATGCCAAGGCTTTGGAGGCTGTTCGCCAGCTAATCTGCCCCGGCGTCACGACCGCAGAGCTGGATGCAGCCGCGGAGGAAGTAATCCGGAAGCATGGAGCTACCCCTACCTTCAAGGGATATCCAGGCTCTTACCCCTACCCGGCATCCATCTGTGTAAGTATTAATGAGCAACTAGTGCATGGTATACCTGGAAAGCGTAAATTGCAGGTTGGTGATATCGTCTCGATAGATTGCGGCTCGACCTTTGAGGGTTTTGTGGGAGATTCTGCATTCACGATCGGTGTTGGCGAGATATCCCCCTTAGCCCAACGGCTGATCAAAGTTACCGAGCAGGCACTATACGTTGGTATAAGCAAAATGCGGGCGGATAACCGGGTTGGTGATGTTTCTGCAGCCATCCAGGAGTTTGTGGAAGGCACTGGTTTTAACGTCACCCGCGAATACACTGGTCATGGAGTTGGCAGGCAAATGCACGAAGGTCCGCAAGTGCCTAACTATGGCATCGCTGGCAGGGGTCAAATCCTGCGCCAAGGCATGACCATCGCACTGGAACCCATGGTTCTGGTCGGGACTTCTCAGACAAGAGTCCTCCAGGATCAATGGACAGTCGTCTCAGCAGATGGCTCTCTCACCGCACATTGGGAGCACTCCGTTGCAATTACCGAGGGAGAGGCTCTCATACTGACACTGCCCTAATTAGTACTGGACGGCAGATGCATTGACAAGTATAATCAGGACTTTGGCTCTACGGAAATACTTGGTTGTCGTTAGGAGTAAGGATAATGAAAGTATCATCGTCAATAAGGAAGCGTTGCTCAAAATGCAAGGTCGTTAAACGCAAAGGCCGATTATATATCATTTGCGATAATCCCAAACATAAGCAACGACAAGGATAAGACTTATGGCAAGAATCGAAGGTGTTGATCTACCACGCAATAAACGGGTTGAAGTTGGATTGACCTATATCTTCGGCATTGGGGCTCCGCATTCTACGGAGATCCTGAGTGCCACAGGTGTAAACCCTGATACCCGCGTCAAAGATCTGACTGATGCGGAAGTTGGCTTGTTACGCGATTATATCGGTCAGCATTATAAAGTCGAGGGCGACCTGCGCCGTTCTGTTCAAATGAATATCAAACGTTTAATTGAGATTGGTAGCTATCGTGGTCTCCGGCACCGGCGCAACCTACCGGTTCGGGGGCAACGCACGCGAACAAACTCCCGCACACGCAAGGGTCCCAAGAAGACGGTTGCTGGACGCGGTAGACGACGTGGCGCAACTAAGAAATAATTATTAGCGAGGTACTATGGCACAAACTGCAACAACTGGTCGGCGAAAATCCGCACGTAAAACCAAGCGTCTCCTGTCCGCTGGTCAGGTGCACATCCTGGCGACCTTTAACAATACGATCGTCACGATCACTGACACCCAAGGTAATGCTGTCACCAGCGCATCCGCGGGTGCCTCTGGCTTTAAAGGGTCTCGCAAGAGCACACCCTATGCTGCGCGTGTAGCAGCTGAAGCGGCAATGAAAAATGCTCAATCCTTGGGGATACAGGAAGTTGAAATTTACGTCAAAGGTCCTGGCCCTGGTCGTGAGAATGCCATTCGTGCTGTGCAAACCTCAGGCATGAAGGTAACTTCAATCACTGATGTGACCCCTGTACCACACAACGGATGCCGGCCTCCGAAAAAGCGCCGTGTCTAATCATCATTTATCATGAGGAAGAGGTAAGAATTTATGGCAAAGTATCGTGGGCCAGTATGTAAATTGTGCCGGCGAGAAGGTGAAAAATTATTCCTAAAGGGTGCTCGATGCTACTCGCCCAAATGTTCGTTCGAGCGACGTGGTTATCCCCCAGGGTTGCACGGCAAGAGCGCTCAATTCCGCCGGAAACGTGAATCAGATTATGCACGTCAGCTGCGTGCCAAGCAAAAGGCGCGCCGCGTGTATGGCGTTTTGGAACGCCAGTTCCGTCGCTACCATGCCGTGGCACTGAAACGACGTGGATTGACCGGTTTGACCATGCTGCAAATTCTCGAGAGCAGGCTGGATAATATCGTCTACCGCCTCGGGTATGCTGACAGTCGGGCAAAGGCTCGCCTCTTGGTCACCCATGGGCACTTTATCGTAAACGGACAGCGGACGGATATCCCCTCCATGACCGTTGCCGTCGGTGATGTCATTTCCGTTCGCCCCACCTCTCGCCAGCGTACGTATTTCAAAGAGCTGGCAGACCTGGCAGAAGAACGCAATGTTCCCAATTGGTTGAGCCGTGATTTAAAAGAGCTTGCCGGGACTGTGGTTCGCATGCCTGAGCGTTCGGAAATTGATGCCAACCTTGGCGAACAACTGATCGTTGAGTATTACTCGAGATAATCCCAGGCGCGGGGGAAGAGGTGAACTGTGTTAGGACTAAGTAACATGGTAACGCCGAAGATCGAGCGTGAAGCTGAAGCTCGTAACTACGGCAAGTTCGTCATCA
>JBAPSY010000115.1:0-2008 GCA_049281855.1 Anaerolineales bacterium | reverse complement strand
GCACGGCCACCAACGCGGCCGATACAACGTAATCATCATGCACTAACTCCCCCGTGAGCGCATCCCGAGTCCCATCCGGCACACCCCAGCGCATGATCTTCCCCGGTCCGTCCAGGATGCTGTACTGACAATACTCGAGCTGGCGTGACATTTCAGGATCAAGCGGGCTGTACTCTTTATAGCGTCCAGTCTCGATCACGGAGATAAACGACCAGCCCAGATCTGACTTGCTCAGCTGGGTAAACTCGAAGGGAAGGACCTTGCTACCCAACCGGTCCACCAGGAAATTAGCCAGGCCAGCACCCACGCCGGTAGCATCGATGATCAACTTGACCGGCTGCCAGTGATCAGCCAGCCCTACAATCGATGAATAAAGCAGACTATGCTTTACTCCCTGCCAGCTGAAACGCATTACGACTTTATAGGTCGGCTTGTTGATCATATGGTCTGTGGTGGGGATATCCAGCTCGAAGATGGTGAGCACGGTGCTATCACGCTTCGGGTTCTGCAGCTGCTCGAGGTCCTGGACTGCGCCTTCATCCTGGCCGGCGACGTCGATGGTGAAGACGTACACACAACCAGGTGTAGGCACGATCTGTTTGACATGGCCACCCGGCATGAGTGCTCGACGGCTGAGGGGAAACATGCCGCCCTCGCTGTCGATCTCCTCGCTGAAATACTGCGTCCGCACCAGCGGGTTATTCCGTCCCAGCCTGGCGATCTGCTCATCCACAAACTTCCGGTAGGCCGGCACTTCCGCACCCACCTCGTCCGCCGTCAGCACCCACGTGCGGCGAATACCGTCTTGTTGTTCAGCTAAGCGCGCCACCCGCAGTTCACGTGCTAACAGCGTGCGTGAGGTCCAGGCCGTGCCCCAGAATACACGCGTCGCATTGGTAGAGGCAGCCATCGGGGCGATCTCCTTATCCCATTTGGAGATCTCCACGTCCTGGGCTTCGTCACACTCGAGCAGCAGGGAGGCCGTTGCCCCTACGATGCTGGACGTGGGCGAGCCGCTCAGGAAGTGGATCATCGCCTCGCCAAACTGGTAGATGTAACCTGAACGCTTCGTCCACCGCCCTCGGCTGATCGGGTTGTGCTTGATCACCCGTTCCAGCCGTCGCATCGCGTTCAGCGATTGGGGTTTCCAGGTTGGTGATACCTTCACCATCTCCCCTTGTTCCACGCTACAAATGCTCAACAGGTAAGCCTCGATCTGAGCTTGCAGCTCGTTCTTGCCCGATTGGCGCGGGAAGATGACTACAAACGAAAACCCCTTCCCTCGAATAGCCGAATCCACGATCGCTTCTGCCACCTGCTTCTGGTAGCTGCGCAGTCGGATTCCACTTGCTTCGCAGAACCAAATCACCTTCCGCAGGATTTCCTTGCATGTTTGTTCGAGTCCCTCTTCCATTGGATTTCATGGTTGTATCAGGTTTCGGATCAGCTCGATCAGCGATAGCATCCCCCCGCCCACTGCCAGGCTCACCAGCAGCTTGAACTGGGTGGCGCTCTCGGTGAGGTCACGCAGGCGTTTTTCGAAGTCCGCCGCCTGCATTTCAAGGGTTTTCAGGCGCAGGGCGCTCATCTCGGTGACGTGCTCCTGCTCTGCCCGGGTGGCAGCCAGTTCCGCTTTGATCAGGTCCAGCGTGTGTCCGAGCTGCTCGGCAATCAGCCTGTTCTGCGCCTCTTCCTGGTCAGAGGTCATTCCTGGTCCAATCCCCATTCCTGCCTCACTTCGCGGATGGCGTTGTCCACTGCTTGGGCGAAGTAGCTCAGCGTGGGGCATTCGGCTTTTTCCGGGCAGGTCAGGCAGCGCTGAGTGGAGCGCCGCAGCTTACGGATCGCTCGGTGCAGGTCCTGTGCTTTATCCAGCACCCCTTTGGCCTCCAGCAGGATCGGGCAGGTGGGGTTGGGGATGCCCGGTGCCAGTGGGCGGCTGCCCACCTGGAGCGGTTTAGGAAGGTTGTTTTTCATCATTTATTCCTCAATTCTGTGTTCACTTGTT
>JBAPSY010000114.1:0-3498 GCA_049281855.1 Anaerolineales bacterium | reverse complement strand
TTCGAGCTGCGTGGCATCCTGGCAGAGGAATCCCATGCCCCACCTTGGGAGAAGGTCCGCTACCTTGTAGGAGAGGAATAGTCCACGTCTTTCTATAACTGAACGATAGCAATACAATATTCTGCTTCTGTCAGGTTTATCTTATCCACACATATAATTCTGTAGTTAAATAACTTTTTTCTCTCCTTAGTGTCCGTTGTGGTTATCAGTCTTTTTCCAATTCCTTCACAATTCCTTCATAACTATCGGTTAAACTATGCTCAATAAATACCTAGTTAAAGAAGGAAACTATATATTGTCATTGCGATGAGCGATCTTTGTGACGAAGCAATCTCCTCCTAGCGAATGTTAGACTACTCCGCAGTGACAAATCAATTAAAAAAGGAGTTATTTAATGAAAAAGTTCTTGATTATTGGTTTGATTGTCGCCTTTGTCCTCATCATCGTCGGCGGTGCGGGTATTGTCTACGCCCGCGTTCGGGGGCTCGATAATAACGCCACCGTCACATTGAATACCACCCAAAACGGGGATAAAATTAGCCGCCAGGAACAATTTGGTTATGGTCCCGGTGGAATGATGGGGGAGTATGGAAATAGCTATGGTCCCGGCGGTATGATGGGCGGCTACGGTAATGGCTACGGTCCCGGAGGTATGATGGGTGGACGCGGCAACGGTAATGGACCTGGCATGATGGGCAGGCGTGGCAATGGTATCCAACGTGGAGCTGGGATCATGCATGATTATATGATTTCCTCTTTCGCTTTTTTAGTTGGCCTCTCTGTTGAAGATGTGGATACCCGTTTGGCAAAAGGTGAAACCCCCAAAGAGATCGCCATAGCACAGGGCACAACCGAAGATCAGCTCCCCACGCTGTTCACCCAGGTACGCAAAAACGCCTTGGATCTGGCGGTTGCAGATGGTGTCATCACCCAGTCGCAAGCCGACCTGATGCTCGAACACATGAATAATTATTCTGGCCAGGGTTTCGGACCAGGCTTCGGTCTCGGTGATTGCCCCATGTGGGACGGCGATGAAGTCCAGCAGCCCTGATTGAATGTTCTAATCAACGAATTGATCCAGAGACGCGGTGATTACCGCGTCTCTGTTATTAATCCCTTGGTTATTCCATGCAGCTGGCTGATAAATAGCTTAACATCTTCTCCCTGCAGCAGGCGGATGCCACTCGTATCGAGCTGGTGCTGGGTATGTGTATCGAGCCTTGATGAAGCGTGGAAGATTTCCATGAGACTCTCGAGCAGGTCATCCGCTGCGATACGGTTGATCGAAAGCTTCCCGCACTCGCTGCAGAGGTGGATCAGCATCAGCTCACCATTCGTTCCACTTCCATACTTATTGCGGCTCTGCTTCACCGTCAGTCCAATCGGCTGCATGATGGCTTTACAAGCCGACATGCGGTCCCCCGGTCGGTTTTGGTCGACATGTCGTGACCACAGGCAGAATGGGCAATGGTTGCGATTCTGAACACCCGAGAGTATCGGCAGGGTGTGCACATGTGCCTGGCAGTATCGACACTTGAACCCAGCCTCAGGCTGGCACATCTTCCATCTGCCAGCATGGCCCCGATAAGAGTCAGGAAACGCGTTAATTTCTTTGTACATAAACGGCTTCCTCTTTCAACTGCAAATAACTTTGGTACCGGCGCGGGCTCACCTGCCCCGCCATCACTGCTTTGCGGATGGCACAACCTGGCTCTTCGTCATGTTGGCAGTCCAATCCAAAGCGGCATTTACCCACCAGCTCTCGCATCTCCGGGAACAGCAGTGCCAGGTCATCATCGGTTTCCCATAACCCGAACTCACGTGTCCCAGGGGTATCCACGATCGCACCCCCGCCATCCAGCGGGAACATCTCCAGGTTGGTGGTGGTGTGCCGTCCTTTGCCCGTCACTTGGCTCACTTCCTTCACCCGCAAACCCAGTCCAGGCTGCAGGGTATTTAACAGTGCGGTCTTGCCTACACCCGATTTGCCTACCATTGCCGAGACGAACCCCATGAGTGCTGTGCGCAAATCTTCCATCCCTTCACCGCTGATGGTGCTGGTAAGTACAACAGGGTACCCAATCTGCCTGTATTCCTCCAGGGCAGCCAGGATGTCCGCATCATTACCCTTCACCAGGTCCATCTTGGTGATGCAGATCAGCGCTGAAATCCCACCCGCCTCAGCCGAAGCCAGATAACGGTCGAGCAGGTTCCACTTGGGGTCGGGTTGTGCCGCCGCAATCACCGGCACCATCTGGTCCACATTGGTCACGATAATCTGCTCAAACGGATGTGCCCCATGATGGAGTGGTTTGGGTACTGCGCTCCTGCGTGTCAGCTTATTGCGCCGTGGCAGCAGCTCGATGATCAAGCCCTTGCCATCCTCAGCCTGAATGTAGCGCACCTCATCGCCCACTGCCAGTGGGTCCATATGCTCGAGTTGCACCACCTTTTGCACTCGGTGATGTAATGAGCCTGGGTCAGCAGTCGGGTAGATCAGTTGCTTGCGTATGCGGTTGGATAGCTCGCATAGCACAGCCTGCCCATCTGTGTGGACGATATAATTCCCGATTGTTTTCTTGTAGACCACACCGGTGAAGGTTGGTCTACCGTCGTACATGTTTGATACTGTAGCGTGCATTGTAAATAATCCTGAATAAAACAAAAAACCAGCCACGTTTGGTACCCGTGGCTGGTTTAAAAACACGAAATGGTTGTTGGTCACTGATTATTCAGGGCGGGTCGCGCACGCCGGTTGGCTGGTCGGATCACCTCCTGAAAGCAGCTTAAACAAAAGCCACGGGGCATGAACGCTCCCGTGGCAGGAAAACCTATCAATGTGCGAACAGTTTTATCCTGCGACGAAAAGGCGCGCCCATGCGTAATGTAAGTGGACTACCGAGATCATATTAAACATCGAACGCGCTCCTTTCTCTAAAAAATAAGACATGCAAGATGAGTCTATCATGAGCGAAATATGCTGTCAAGAGAAAACAAATCAACTATTTATTTCCATATTGACTCGCACGGTTTTATTTGCTATTCTGTAATTGCATAGTTTGATCGATCAGCATTTCTCCAATCGCAAGGTAAGGACCACCGATATGTGCAACTCTCCATTCTGACCTCTCTCCCGGTTTTGGGAGAGGCACATGGATGAGGGGCTATTCGTGATCCCTTATTTGTGGATGATTTTCCCATTCTCCTGGAATCGGGAGAGGTGTATGGATGAGGAATCAGTCCCAAATCTAAAAAATATCACAACCCTCTTGTAGACAAGATAGTTCGTACTAATCAAGTTTCATATGGGATGCTTTTGGGTTTCATCCTTGGTCTTTTGCCTGCCAGCTTTGATGAATTCTCCAATCTTATCGATTGCTTGTCGGGCTTCAGGGACGAAGCTGGCTGTAAACTGCCAGACGTGCTGCATTCTCGGCCAAACTTCGAGGGTGACGTCTACACCAGCTGCGCGGGCACGCTCGGCAAAGGATGTGGAAT
>JBAPSY010000113.1:0-4488 GCA_049281855.1 Anaerolineales bacterium | reverse complement strand
ACGAGAAAGGGTACATAAATAATATAACAAACTAACAATTGGAAGTCAATAATTAGATTGCAAAACCCTTTTATTGTTCGCTGTTCAGATGTAATTCACCACCACATTGGGGACACCTACTCTTTCTCTTACACCCAATGGGTGAAAACCAAACATGACAAAAACCGTATGTTTTCAGATTGAAAGGGTATTTTTTGTATGTTTTTTGATTAATTGACGCAGCATGCAGGTAATAATCATTCGTAGAATTTTCGTATTCAAAAGGAGAAGGCTTATTCCTAGCCTGCTCCTTTTATATTAAGCAATACCACTCCCCCGATGATCAACACCAGCCCCACCAGTTTGGGCAGATTGAACGACTCCCGGAACCACACGATGCCAATCATCGCGATCATGGCGGTGCCCAGTCCTGACCAGATGGCATACGCAGTGCTGACTTCAATCTTTTTGAGCGCCAGTGCCATAAAGACAAAGCTGATGCCATACAGCACGAACATAAATACAGATGGAATGAGTCGGGTCAGCCCTTGTGAAACTTTCATCAGAGTTGTGCCAACCACCTCGGTGAGAATGGCAATCAGCAGGTATAACCAAAATAACATTTGAAACCTCCATCTGCAGAGATGATTGGCTGGGACAACTACCAGATTATCTTGTTCCCAGACGTATCAAATACTCATCTCGTAAACCCGGTAACGGCGAAGTGGTTTTGCCCCCAACTTTATGATTGCATTGTTCATCGGGTAGTTATCTTCTAAAACGTAATTAATCTCCACCCGAATATCAGACGAATAGCAAGATTCATAGAGAGCGCGGTAGATCAGGCTATCAATGCCCAAACCATGATATTCGGGGATCACCCCCAGGGCAAACATACGGTATTGGGTGAGGCGCGGCAGCTTCCACAGCATTTTGACCCAACCGAAGGGGAACAGACTGCCGTTCAACCCTTTGAGGATCTGGTTGACATCCGGTATGGCGATGGCGAACCCGATGGGCTTTCCTTGCTGGTCTTCAGCGAAAAGCACAGCTGTGGGATGGATGATGGGCTTCAAGTCGTGCGCCATGGCACGCACTTCAGCTTCAGTGACGGGGCTATAACCCCAATTATCCACCAGGCTTTGGTTGGAAAGCGAGATGATGGTCTCGACTTCATGGTCAAAATTCTTCATATCGAGCTGGCGCACATGCACTTCGTAACGCTCAGCCACCCGGTCCGTCAGGGTGAGAATGCGCGCGGGGATCTGGTAGCCATCGCCCACATCGACGATATACACCAGCAGATCCTTGGCTTTGGTTAACCCATACGCGCGGTACTGGTCGTTATAGTAAGGGGGATTGTAGGGCGCCATGACAATGGGTGATGGCGAATAACCCTCCACCACCGCACCCCATTCCTGAGAGACAAAGCTCCATGGACCACGCATAGACTTCATGCCACGCCTGGATAACCAATCCCGGGCAGTGTTCAGTAAAAGCCGCGAGGCTTCGGGATCGGTGGGACACTCATAATAGCCGAACAACCCAACCGGCTCACCCCATGCCTCGACTGCCAAATTATCGATGAACGCCGCTACCCGCCCAATGGCTTTCCCACCCACCTGGAGCAGGAAGAGAGCATACTCGCAATGATCCAACAGGGGGTTGCGGATGTGATCGAACTGCCCACGCTGCTCATCGCGCAGGGGTGGCACCCATACCGGGTCATTTTTATAGTGCTGGTATGGCAAGTCGATGAAAGTATTTAGATCGGCGCGGGTCTCCACTTTAGTGATATTCATACTTCTCCCCTTTTAACCAAACCTGACGCAGCGCATAGAGATCGACCCACCCCAGATTTTATCGGCAAAGAAGCTGACGGGTTCGTTTTGCTGCTTAAGCCCCAGGATATAGAGCATTGGCAGGTAGTGTTCGGCGGAATTCACCGAGAGGATGGCGGCTCTGCCATAGTTTTCATAATGAATGATCGATTCATGATCTTCTTCCAGGATCCATTGCCTGACTTTGTCATCATATTCGACTGCCCAATCGAAGGCTGTATCTTCCCAGACCATCATGCGCAGGTTATGCACGATATTCCCGCTCCCAAGGATAAGGACACCTTCCTGGCGCAGCTGCTGCAGTTCACGACCCAGCTGATAATGATAGGAGTTCTCGTGGGAACGGTCAAGGCTTAGCTGGACCACAGGCACATCGGCCTGGGGATACATCTGGCACAGCACGGACCAGGTCCCGTGGTCAAGCCCCCAAGTTTGGTCGGGCAGCACCTTGGATTGGCTGACCAGCTTAATGATCCTCTCTGCCAGGTCAGGAGAACCCGGGGCAGGGTATTGCTTCTCAAACAAGGGGTTCGGGAAGCCGTAGAAATCGTGAATGGTGCGCGGTGCCTCCGTGGCGGTGACCTGACTACCATGTGTTTCCCAATGGGCAGAGATGCACAGGATGGCTTTAGGCTGTGGAATCTCCCGGGCAGCCTTCTGCCAGGCAAAGCTGAATTCATTGTCCTCAATGGCATTCATCGGGCTGCCATGCCCGACAAACAAGACCGGCATTTGGGTGTGATCCAATTTATTCCTCCAAGATGGTTCCCTTTGGGCTGTGAATGCCTAAATTTACTACCGTTTGGCTGCAAAGGCAAGAAAATATCTTATCCTTATTTCTCACGGCTGATATAATCGCCGTATGACCAAATCCTATAAAATTATCCTCAACCCAATTGCAGGGCATGGCAATGGTATAAAAGCCCTCCCACAAATCGAACAGCTCTTTTCCCAACACGGGGTCAGCTTCGACCTCCAGCGTACCGAACATCCCGGGCATGGGATCGACTTGACGCGCCAGGCCGTGAAGGAAGGCTACGAAGTGATCGTTGCGGCAGGGGGCGATGGAACCGTCAACGAGGTGATCAATGGGCTGATGCTTAGCAAACTGGAAGGCATACCTGTTCCTGCCATGGGGGTGCTTTGCGTTGGGCGCGGCAATGATTTTGCTGGCAGCATGGGCATCCTCACCGATCTCGAGGCTGGGTTCGAGTCATTGTTGGCAAGGAATCTCCGCAGCGTTGATGTGGGGCGGGTGGTGGGGGGCAAGTACCCCGAGGGAAGGTATTTTGGGAATTGCGTGGGGGTGGGGTTTGATGCCATCACTACTATAGAGGTATCCAAGCTGCCGCGCTGGGGTGGTTATTTGAGCTTTATGGCGGCAGTGCTCAAGACTGTTTTTCTCTACAATAAAGCTCCCATGGCCAAGATTGAATTTGATGGGAGCGTGATCACGCAACGCTCTTTGCTGATCTCGATCATGAACGGGCGCCGTCTTGGCGGTGGATTCATCATGGCACCCGATTCCATTCCTGATGACGGCGCCTTTGACCTGTGCATCGCCGAGCAAATGAGTTCTTTCGAGGTGATCAAGATGATCCCCCATTTCACCCGCGGTGACCAGGCTACCCAGCCCACAATCAAAACCGGGCGGGCGGCGAAAATCAGCATCACTGCCCAGGATGGACCGTTACCAGCGCAAACCGATGGAGAGATTATCTGTGTGGATGGGTCCCGCCTTGAGGTGGAAGCCTTGCCACGTCAGATCGAGATCATCTATAAGCCTCAGCAGGCTTGAATACGAGCATTTCAATGTGACCCTCTCACAACGCCTCATCGTAGGTACGTTAAAAGGCATCACCAGCTTGATCTGCCGCATCGATGATGCGGAGCTAAAATTGGTCCCAAAGCAAGGACCGCTGATCATCTACACCAATCACGTAAACATCCTGGAAATCCCGATTATCTATACCCACCTGCAGCCGCGGCGTGTCCACGGATTGCTGCTTGCTGAACGGTGGAATAACCCCCTGCTGCGCTGGATGTTGGAGGCAACCGAGACGATCCCAATCCATCGTGGAGAGGCGGACCTGTTTGCCATTCGCAAGGGGCTAAAGGTCCTAAAGAAGGGGGAAATACTCGTCATGGCACCCGAAGGTACGCGCAGTCACGATGGAAAGTTACAGCCTGCCCACCCGGGAGTGGTCGTGCTGGCGTTGCACAGTCACGCCACCCTGCTGCCCATCGTTTATTTTGGGGCGGAGAAATATAAGGAAAACCTGTCCAGGTTGAAGCGCACCGATTTTCACCTGAGGGTGGGCAAACCGTTCCATCTGAATCCGCACAGCGAAAAGGTCACCCGCCCATTGCGTGAGAAGATGATGGACGAGATGATGTACCAGCTGGCCGCGATTTTACCCCCTGAATACCGCGGGCAGTATGCGGAACCCACCTTTGCCACAGAAAGATATATCATTTTTGATTGAGCATGTTTCTCCGTAGGGGCGTAGGGTTGAATTGTTTGCACAATAATTCAATACCATACAATTAATCTATCCTGGACGAAATGAAATTGTAGAGAGGATTGTAAAACATCGCTCGCTCAGAACACTCGCGATGCTTCGACAGTCAAAGAACGTCTGCCCAGGGTCGCAAAGAACGCTCCTTG
>JBAPSY010000112.1:0-8457 GCA_049281855.1 Anaerolineales bacterium | reverse complement strand
AGAATACTCTTCATCGCTCGAAAAAAAGCTCTTCATCGCTCGCAAAAAAGCTCTACATCGCTCGCAAAAAAGCTCTTCATCGCTCGCAAAAAAGCTCTTCATCGCTCGCAAAAAAGCTCGCGATGCTTCGGGCATAGATCGCCCTTGATGCTTCGGGCATAGATCGCCCTTGATGCTGCGGGCATAGATCGCCCTTGATGCTGCGGGCATAGATCGCTCTTGATGCTGCGGACATAGATCGCTCTTGATGCTGCGGACATAGAATGCCTTTCACTCACGAAGAACGTTCGCGACTGCGACAGACAAAGAACGTCTGCCCAGGGTCGCGAAGCCGCTTGCTCCGCTACGCTTGCCAGGGATCGCTCTTTGATCGCTCGTAAATAAACTCGCGATTTCGGGTTTCATAGACCGAAGATCACCCTCAATTATAGCACAATTGTTCTAATCCACAAGAGGGATAAGGAAAAGTGTGGTCTTTTACCAATATATTAAGATTTCTCATAAATATAAGCGCTTCTCTAAGGCTGCTTCCCACGTGTAGAGAAACTTGTCGTTTTCCAACCAGCACCATAAAGGTGAGGTAGTTCTGGACTGTGATCAAGATTACGGAATTGCTCTTATCCGTTTTTTGGTTTCAGACTCCCAACTTAGCGCGGAATTGAGAAGCATACTCCCGGTACTCATTCAGCTGTTGTGGACTCAGCTCATCCTGAAATATCAGCTTTACCTGGGTAACGGCGTCGATGAATACATCCGCATATGGAGCCAATCCCAACACACCAACTTTACTCCCTTGTTCCAACCTTATTTTAGCAAGCATAAAATCAGTCAGGAATTTATGCTCTTTGCGCAGGACCAGCTTCCATTCCTGGGGAGAAGCTGCCATGATAAATTCCGCTTTCTCCTTGGCCTCATCTTCGCTATAAAAGCGGAGATCATTTAACTCACCTTTAGTGACGTCTGCTCCGAAGATGAAATCAGTATCAATTCCCCATTCAGACTCTGCTGTGATGCGATAGAAAATACGCGTGCTTATCCTTTTCAAAGCTTCTTGATAACGTGGCGATGCCCGGTAAACCCTAGCGCTCTCCTCCAACCATTCTGGGGTACAGTAAATGTAATCCATTTTTATCAGTCCTCCTTTTGAACCCTCATTCTGGCTATTGCCTGCTCACGCAGGACTTTCTTGAATACTTTCTCACTGACTGTCAGAGGCAACTCGTCGTGGAATTCAATGATTTTGGGGACAGCATAACGGGGTAGGTGCTGCCGGCAAAAATCGCGCAATTCCTGTTCTGTAACCAAGCCGCGATATTCTTCTTTTAGAGCGACAACGGCCATCACTCGCTCGCTGCCCGGAATTTCCACATCTGGGATGCCGAACGCAGCTGCTACCTCAATTGAAGGATGTTTAAATAAGACCTCATCCACTTCGGTTGTATAGACCTTCATGCCAGATATATTGACCATATCTTTGAGGCGATCGACGATTTGGAAATAACCAGTCTCATCCATTACGGCGATATCGCCGGTATGCAGCCATCCATCGGCTGTCAGACCGCTACCAGGTTCAGGCCAGTATCCTACCATTATTTGCGGACCGCGAATCACGAGCTCGCCGGGTTTTCCCAGAGGAACATCCTCGCCTGAATCAGAGTCCACAAGCCGACAATCCATATCCGGCAAGGGAACGCCAATGCCTGGTTTCATTTTCGACAAAAAACCTGTGATTCGTGAAAAGGCAGTCAGGTTAATATGTGATACTGAGGTTGATTCCGTTAATCCGTAACCTTCCGAAATTGGCATGCCGGTCTTCCGTTCGATTTCTTGGGCTACTTCTCCCGGTAAGGGCGCAGAGCCGCTGAAAAGCATACTATTCGATCGCTTTAAACCTGCATTCGCCAGGCGCATGAATTGCGTAGGCACTCCTGGGATAAGAAAAGGTCGATGATTCATAATCGACGCGAGTATCGCATCCGTATCACGAGGATCAGGTAATATCAGCAAGCGCAACCCCAGGTTGATTGCAGATATTTGAACAAAATTCCCGTATGTGTGAAACATCGGTATCGATAGGAGTACGGAAGTCTTGCCCTTGATGCCACCTAGCAGAGGTTTTAAAAACCACGGTAAGGTTTGGATCGTGCTGGCGTAGCGGTTGGCATGGCTGAGCATCACGCCCTTAGGCACTCCGGTTGCTCCGCCGGTAAATGCCAATTCGCATAGGTCGTGGACAGGGTCGATTTCCACACTGGGAGGGAGGGAATCGGGGGTGGCAATCAGGACTGCAAAATCATGGGTAGCCTTAGGAAGTGAGTTCTGCACTTTCTTCCCGTCATAACCTGCATCGGAGGTAATCAAGATACCTTCTAAATCAGTGCGATCGCGTAGAGCCACAGCCCGATCCAATTGAACCTCCTGGCAAACCAAAAATCGACTGTGTGAGCTGCTCACCTCATGGAACAATCCTTCATCGGTTCGTAAGATGCTGGTTGGCACCACGGCACCACCAGCTTTGATTACCGCCCAATAGGACAACACATACTCTGGACAATTGGGAAGATACAGGCACACCCGGTCACCCTTCACCAGGCCCAGTCTCACAAATGCGTTTGCAAGGCTATCCACCCTGCTTTTTAGCTGGTGGTATTTCAGCTCTTTCCCCTGGAATAGAATAGCTGTCTGGTTGGGGTATGCTTGCGCTACCCTGTCCAGAATTTCGAACACTGGTTTCTGAGGGTATGGAGCCAGGCTGTGCTCAAGCTTGTAAGGGCCAAGCGAGTAACTCTTCAACCAAGGACGATCTGAGTAATTCATCCAAACCTCCTTATTGTGGCTCCCTATCCCGATTATTTATCCCAAAGCTGGGGGATCAGGTAATCCAGATCCAATTCGTGGAGCTTGGCGGGGGTTGGGATACCACTGGCCACATCCCACCCGCGTAGCTCGTAATAGGCGTCTTTCATTTTCTCAAGCGTGGAGCGGTCAAGAACCATCCCCTTGGCGGGGCCATCTGGCAAAGGATCAAGCATCAGCCGCCCCGGGAGGATATCGTGCTCGCGTCGCATGCCCTCCCGAGCGCAGTAAGCACGAGCCATAGTCTGTAAACGGTCACCGCACATACGAAACTCATCCAGGTCAAAATCCCATCCAGTAGCTGCCTGCACCAAATCCACAATCTCAGCTGCCGACACTAACACTCCCATAAATTTGCACCCCCCCAAGGCATCCAACACACTTAAGGCGTTTTCCATATCAATCAAGACACGGGCATCGGCGGGATCAGCGACGAGTGGATTCCGGATTGTGCTATCTTCTACGATAAGAAAAGGCATATCAATAAAAGTGGGTGCCTGGATGTAACCATTCATATGATCTCCCCCACGGTTGGCAGTGACGTACCCCAAACCGGTAATCTTTGCTGCACGTGGATCATACGCAGGTAGCTCCAATCCCTTAACATGCATCGCAAAGTGCTCACTGCCGCCACCCAAGCTCTCAGCCATGCGCTGAGTACCTTCTGCCAAGAGATTACCAATGCCTTCTCGTTTCCCAATCCACTCCACCAGGTCTACCACCAAGTTAGCATCACCGAACTCAAGAGCAACGCCACCGGTTTGATCACTTTTAAGTATGCCTCGTTGGTAACACTCCATAGCAAACGCGATGGAAGAACCCGTGCTGATGGTATCCAAGCCATATTCGTTGCAGCGGTAATTCGCCATGGTGATGGCATTCAGGTCATCCACCCCGCACATGGCTCCCAGGGTATCCATCGTTTCATACTCCGGTCCCTCCCCACGCGCTCCCTTCCACTTCCCCTGGCGAATCTCTGTCCCCCGACCACAAGCTACGGGGCAGGCAAAACAACGCACGCCCTCGACGAGAACCTGATCTGTCATCGCTTGTCCATTTACGTTTTCTATCTGATCAAACGTTCCATTCTGCCAATTGCGCGTAGGATACCCACCACGTACATTGACCATATCAGCGATCATATTGGTTCCAAATGCTTCAAAGGCGATCTTCATGATCGACTCATCCATAAACTCACGTTGCCGCTTGGTTACGCGATTAAACTCTTCTACATTATGTAGCGAGATGTGCCGGTTTCCAGCGCAGACAATGGCTTTCAGGCGCTTAGAGCCCATCACCGCACCCATCCCCGTGCGGCCTGCGGCGCGGTGTTTATTATTCATGATTGCGGCATAACGCACCAGGTTCTCCCCAGCGGGGCCGATACAGGCTACAGTCACCGGGTGCCCAATTTCTGATTGCAAACGGTCATCACATTCAGGTACAGTCAGGCCCCACAAATGGTTAGCTTTATGCAGTTCTGCTTTTCCATCCTGGATCAACAAATAAACTGGCTCTGCTGAAACGCCTTCAAAGATCACCCCATCGAAACCACTCCATTTTAAAGCTGGACCAAAGAAGCCTCCTGAATTTGATTGTCCCCAGAAGCCCGTTTGTGGTGATTTGGCGACCACAGAATAACGGCTAGCACTGGCAGAATGCGTTCCGGTCAGGGCTCCTGTCATAAAAATCAACACATTCTCTGCTCCAAGGGGGTCAATACCTGGCGAGGTGAGCTCAAAGAGATAGCGCGTTGCTAAACCAGCACCTCCAAGGGTCTGTCTGGCCCATTGGGGATTGAGGTTTTCATTGCTGATCACCCCTGAGGTGAGATTCACACGTAGGATTTGGCCGATAAATGCGTTATTCATACGATAGCCTCCTTTTCCTGGATATCAGGCAATTTTATATCGTTGGTAATAGCACAAGAGTGTGTTGAAGGAAATACTGTTGTACCCCCAATAATTTGTCTCCAATACTGGTTTACAGCATAATCGAACGCGACCTGGTTGAGCCATCTATTTGACTCCCCAATTGCAATGATTTACGCGGTAGATTGATTTATCAAGATGATTATATCAATTATTCTGGTTCAGACTACGCACCACAGCACCTTTTAGGGCAATCGAATATAAGCAATTTCCTTCGATAGTGGGGGAAAAGGTCTGAACAAAATGAGAAGGGTTCCAGTTTGCGTTTAAAAAGGTGGAACAATGTAAAAATGTATTTTATACGGTTGTATGACCCAAACCTTGGTCTGGACGGGCATTCAAGGCGGTTGACAATTCATTGATCATGGCAGCGCCAAGCCGATACTGGGAGGGCCACATGCTGCGCAGGTGAAAAAATGCTACACGATCGCCATTCATAAGGATGTGATCCAAATCTGGCTGGAGGTCAGGCATAGCGCTCAAATTACCATTGATAAAAGTAATGCCGCGCTCTTCCGTTGGCATTTTTAATTTAGCCAATAAATTTCTAACCTTACTGCCCTCAGCAAGGGTAACCTGTAGATTGGCAAAACTGCCCTGATCTGCATCCCCTCCATAGCGAGCCAGATTTCCGTAAAGCCAGGTATCGATAATAATACTCATGAATTCATCCTCCACCAATCGGTGGAAAGATGCCCACCTCATCAGCCTGTTTTAGAACCCAACCTAAGTCTCGAATAAGTCCGTTGACGAAAGAGATCTTGGTTTCCTCGGAAGGTATACCCAATTGATCTACCAAATCCTGCACAGTCGCCGATTCGGGTAAATTTATCTCAAAAGGAGTACCTGGCGGGATAGCAGACGAAAACCTTGCCAGAGTTGCAAAAAGTTTGACAGTTACACGCATGCAGGCTCCTTTATGGGCAACGTACAATATCTTGCGCCCACAGGCAATCAGCACAAGAGGGATTCCAGCCCCAACAACCTTTGTTTTGCCGGCGTAAATCACAAGTTTCACGCAGGTCACAGTTTGGGCATGAAGGGAAATGATATCCCTTTACCTCATTGCGAAAACGAACATAGTCTTCTGACATCCATATCTCTGCCAGTGAATTTTCATTCACATTTCCAAAACCATAACGGCTGACTAGTTTCTCTCTTCCATCAATTGCGAAATACCTGTAATTGTGGGACAGTGCGTAGCATGGGGAAATACCCCCATCCCAGCCTATGACCATTGCATGATCTTGTACGAAGCGACATCGACGGTCTGCCCCCCAATGCATGCGCGGTAAATCCTGGGTTGCCCACATGATCCATGCATCTGCTCTTAGTGGCCAGCTAATTGTTTTAAAGGGAGGCACCGGCTCGTAGCCGTAAAGCACTTCATCCCTAAGTTCCTCAGTATAAGGGAGGACATGGCTGACCAGAATGCGAGAGACGTTCAATTGAGATGCTAGCTGCGAAACCTGCTCTAATTCAGCGACATTACTACGTAAAGCAACGAACTCAATTCCTATGGAAGGGAAAAGAGATCGTAGCTGTCGTTTAGCCTCATTCAGGTTATGGATATTCTCCACGATTTGGGAGAGTAATGCACCCCTGACATCAGCGAATGTTTCAGGCTTACCGCCATCTATGGATATCATAACCCGATCCACGCCCAATTTGACAAGCTCGGAAGCAATTATCGGGTTTATTAACAAACCGTTTGTCGCGATAGTGACAGCTAATTCGTGCTTTCTTATTGACTCAATAAAGTCAAAGATATGGGGGTGGGTCAATGATTCTCCAAAACCGGAGAAGATAACACGTTGAAGGTTAGGAAGGTCATCCAGACTGGCGAGCAGGCATTGAATTGTCTCCTTGGACATCAACGCCTGAGGATCATCCCATATATTACGGATGCAAGTACGACATTGGAGATTACATCCCGTAGTTGCCTCGATGTAGAGTTTATTTACGTCTGGAATTCTAGGGAGAAGGATTAATTCTCCTTCGCGGGCATCCAGCCAGTATTCCAGATTTTCAGACAGGTGTCTTCGTTTGAGGAAATCCTGCGGTAAGATCAACCCCTGCCCATTTCTCGAAGTTACTTTAGGCATGGTTAACACCGATAAGAATCGGGCAGGGTAGAAGCCCTACCCTGCCCGATTGTCGACGCGATTTATAGTTCTTTAAAGACCGAGTCAAGTGCTTCGTCGGAAATATCGAAAATCTGGTTGTGAGGTGGAAGCGGCTCAGTTTTCATGAACTCGGGTAAACGATCGGCTTCCTTACCAATACCAGCGGCTTCATTGAAGAGGCGCTCCTTTTTCAGTACATCTGCACCGTATTTGAAAATATCGTCGGCGGTCCAGTTCGTACCGAAGACGCCATTGCACTCATCAATCATGCCCTGGTAACCACTGGCAATATCCAGGATCGGAAAGGCGATAAACAAACAGTGACCAGTAGAGTCTATGAAAGCTGTAGTAGCTTGGAAATTACGGCTCAATACAGCTTTGCCCTCAGGTGATAGAGGGTCAACTTTGCCAGCGACGCCAAGGATTTCAGGGGCGATGGTGTAACCGGCAGTGTGGTCAGCGCCCATAGTGGTGGTGGCATAGGTAATGCCGATGCCTTTGACAGCACGTGGCTCATAAGCAGGCATGGACTGACCTTTTACCGTAGGGACGTGGTTCATTCCATATACTTTGCCGGTAATCTCAGTTCCACTGGCAAGGATGCGCCCAAGAGGGGTGCCTTTGCCAATTTCATGAATCAGGTTGATGGCGCCCTTACTATCACCGAAGGGGATCACACCAGCCTGCATGGCTACGGCGATGGTCGTGCCAGTCTCAATGGTATCCACGCCATATTCATTGCAGAGTTTGATCATCTCGGCGATATCATCAAGGTTGTCGATCCCACAATCAGCGCCTAAGGCCCAAGTTGATTCATATTCTACACATGAGGCATGTTCACTACCATCCGCCTTGAACCAGGTGTTCGAACATTGGATAATACAACCAGGGCTGCAGGCATGGTTGTACAGATCCTTTCCCAGGCGTTGTTTGTTACCTTCAAATATCGCCTCGCCTGCGATCTTGGCTGCACCTTCGAACCGACCACTGGTGAAGTTGCGAGTAGGCAACCCACCAGCTTCATTCAAAACATTAATCAAGACTGCGGTGCCATAAGTGTTGAGGGCTCCCTTGGGTTTGGTGAGGGCGTGAGTCTGTATAGAATCAATCATCTTCTTTTTCCCCTCTTCAAACAGGGCTTTATCAGCAATCTCGACACCAGGGGCATCTTTACGATTGAGGACGATAAACTTCACTCCTTTGCTTCCCAGGACTGAACCCATCCCACCACGACCTGCATATCGAGTTGCGCGTCGTTCCAAATCGTTAAATACTACACCTGAATTGGCATAACCACGCTCACCTGCCATGCCACAACCGCCTATTGAAATTACCCTCCCATATCGTTCGTAAATTTTAGGGAATACTTCCATGAGTGGTTTGTCGGTATATTCGGTGGCATCGAAGAAATCTACTTTTGGTTTGTTGGCAGTCTTATCCCAGGTGATATACAATCCCCATAATACACCTTTACCTTTTGGTTGTCCTTCCAGAACCAAAGCCCTGATATTCATCACTGCCAGGTCTTCTCCCCAGGATGAACC
>JBAPSY010000111.1:0-46644 GCA_049281855.1 Anaerolineales bacterium | reverse complement strand
GGTTGTGGGCGGTTATCGTGGCTTTATGCCTGCCGGGCGTGCACTTGTTTGCACGCAGCTTTGTCGACCAACCGGCTCACATTCGAACTTTTTTATCATCTGATCCACCCAATCCGTGTTCCCTGACTGGGTGGATTGCGAACAACCTGTCAGGAGAATGATCACAGCGATGATTGCAATAAGACGAGCCTTCACGGTTGACCTCTTTGTATGCAAGCCAACCCTCCAGGGATTTATTAGCCTGGTTTTTGTTAATTTAATTTTATTATATAAACTTCAAAATTTTCCTACAGTTGTTTTGTGAGATAGTAACGCTGATGCCCAGGAGGGAAATTTTGTAGCTCGCCAAAGATTTGATAGCCATGTTTCTTATAGAAGTCTGGCGCTTGAAAACTGAACGTATCCAAATATACATTCGTTGCACCACGTTTCCGCCCTTCCTCTTCAGCCAGGGTTAAAAGGCGATACCCATATCCGCGGCCACGTAGCTCGTCTTTTACCCACATTAAGCTTATATATAGCCAATTCCAATGGGTTTCACCGATCACACCACCTACAATGGATTGGTCCGGTGCATAAAGGGCAAAACACAGGTTTTTATCATGCCCATCACCTGCTTGTTCTATGTTGTAATCTCTAATCGCTCCTCCAATGACCCCCCATTCAGGCTCATCAACGTAGGTAATGCGGTATTCTTCATCCATGTGATTTATGCAATTCCCTTCTTATTAATTTCGCTTTGCCACGCCGTGCTTAATATAATGCCTGACGAATTTATTAAAATACTTTGTAGGTGCAAGGAGCAAACAAAATATCTATGAATACGTTCGCGAGTGAAAGCCAAGTGGTCGATTTACACAGGATTTTCCGAATAATCAAAATATATTGAAATAGTATCATAAGATATTGTCAAAAAGATTATACACTTGCACGGTGATCAATACCATTGCGAGTAAAGTAATTTACGCCGAGTTATTAATAATAAAAAGACAACTGACTGTCACCTTGTGGTCTTAGGAGGCGAAAAGAACAGTGGGATGAGCAGGTAATCTGGTGGCAGGTCAGGAATTTTCACCAGGAAGCACACTGATCCAGCAAATTGATAGGTTTTGCCAGCCCTGGCAGATAGACTAGACCTGACAGGTTCGTTATACTTATTAAGGTACACCCTGTGAGGAAAATCATGCCAACGAAAGCAATTGGATCCCGCATACCAGATTTTTATAAACTGACCCTGGCACAACGTTTGTCAGAACTCGCCCAACGCGGAGAGCTCTCACCTGATGATATTGCCGCGCTGAGTGGTCAGGCAGGGCTCACCATCGAACAGGCTGACCATATGATCGAGAACGTGGTGGGTGTGCTTGCCCTGCCCTTGGGGATTGCGCTCAACTTCATCGTTAATGGACGAGAGGTGCTGGTTCCCATGGCGATTGAGGAGCCCTCCGTAGTGGCAGGGGCTTCATTCATGGCGAAGCTGGCACGCGTCGGAGGAGGTTTCACTGCTCGGGCCGACCCACCGGAGATGATCGGTCAGATTCAGCTGCTGTGCATCTCCGATTTATCCGCCGCCAGGCAAGCCATCCTGGAACAAAAATCACACCTGCTGGCAGAGATCTCAGAACTCGACCCGGTGCTTAAACGTCTGGGTGGCGGTCCACGCGATCTGGAAGTCAGGTTGATCGAAGAGTCACCGATTGGAGCCTTCTTAGTGGTGCACCTGATCTATGACGTGCGGGACGCAATGGGGGCTAATGCAGTCAATACAGCAGTTGAACGCCTAGCCCCTCAACTGGAATCCATCAGCGGTGGAAAGGCACACCTGCGCATCCTCACCAACCTGGCAGACCACCGGCTGGCAAGGGCGGAATGCACCATTCCTCTCGGCGAGCTGGCATTTGATGCGTACACGGCAGAGGACGTACGGGATGGAATCATCTCCGCATGGGCTTTCGCAGTGGCTGACCCATACCGGGCTGCCACGCATAACAAGGGCATCATGAACGGGGTCGACCCGGTGGTGATCGCCACAGGCAATGATTGGCGGGCGATCGAGGCCGGTGCACACGCGTATGCTACTCGCAGCGGGCGGTATACATCACTCTCCACCTGGGGGCAGGATGCACAGGGTAACCTGGTGGGCAGCCTGGAGATGCCCATGGCGGTGGGTATCGTCGGTGGTGCGACTCAGGTACACCCGGTGGCGCGAGCATCCTTGAAGCTAATGGGAGTGACCACCGCGGGTCAATTGGCAGAGATCATCGTCTCGGTGGGGCTGGCGCAAAACCTGGCAGCCCTGCGTGCCCTGGCGACTGAGGGTATCCAGCGCGGTCACATGGGCTTGCATGCCCGTCAGGTGGCAATTGCAGCTGGCGCACAAGGTGAGGTGATCGAGCAATTGGCAGCCCAAATGGTGGCTGAGAAAACCGTCCGGGTGGATCGGGCGAAAGAAATCTTGGACGAATGGAAGAAAAAAGCAGAATGATCTTTGCTTTATTCGTAGAGGCCATATGAAAAGAACCTTGGAGTGGGTCTGCCTAATTCTGGCGTTATCTGGTGGCATCTTCGCAGGCTGGGTTGACTTCAACAACGACGAGCCACAAGCAGCAGTGCTGGTGATATTGGTGGTGACATTCCTGCTTGGCCTGATACGACCAAAGAGAGCCTGGTTGTGGGCGATCATCGTGGCTTTATGCCTGCCAGGTGTGTACTTGTTTGCACGCAGCCTTGGCTACCAATCGGTTAGCCCTCCCAGTCCCGGATGGTACGCTTCGCTACTGGCGCTAATCCCGGCTTTCATCGGCGCTTACTCAGGCGCGCTGGGAGGCGTCATTGTGAAAAGTATTTTTGCAAAATAATGACTGCGATATAGTAAATGATATACTTCATAGTCCGTTCCAGGCAATGACGGTCATCGAGTATTGATTACCAGTGGAGCAGGACGATAAGAAAGATGTGACAGATATGGAACTACCTCAATCAAATCTCAAACCCATGATACTCAAACCCACTCATCCGGTAGGGATCATTGGCTATGGGGCATACGTGCCACGCTACCGCCTGCCTGCCAAGGAGGTCGCTCGCATCTGGACGGATGGAGCAGGTGGACTGCCGATCAAGGAGAAAGCTGTCCCCGGACTGGATGAGGATGTGGCTACGATGTCAATCGAGGCCGCTCGAAATGCCATGCTGCGGGCAGGCATCCATGCGGAGGATATACGCGCCGTATGGGTGGGCTCTGAATCGCACCCCTATGCGGTCAAGCCAACTTCAACCATTGTGGCTGAGGCGATCGGGGCGGTGCCCTACGTGCAGGCGGCTGATTGGGAATTTGCTTGCAAGGCAGGCACCGAGGCGATGGTGGCGGCGATTGGTTTTGTCGGTTCAGGCATGGCACAATATGCCATGGCCATCGGGATGGATACTGCCCAAGGGCGCCCGGGAGACGCATTAGAATATACAGCGGGTGCAGGTGGAGCAGCCTTCCTGCTCAGCCCGGCGGAAGAAGCCGTGGCGGTATTCGAGGGATCGTACTCTTATGTGACAGATACACCCGATTTTTGGCGCCGTGAATACCAGAGATACCCGGAGCACGGGCAGCGTTTTACCGGCGAGCCAGCCTACTTCAAACACATCACAGAAGCCGCCCAAGCGCTGTTGGAAGGCACGAATACGACCGCCAAGGATTATCGCTGGGCAGTGTTTCACCAACCCAATTCCAAGTTCCCCCAGCGGGTGGCAAGTCAGCTTGGGTTCACCAAGGAGCAGATTGCTCCGGGGCTGCTCGTAGGGGTGATCGGTAATACTTACGCAGGGGCAGCCTTGATCGGACTGACCGCCATCCTGGACATTGCCGAACCGGGGGATAAGATCCTGATGGTATCATTTGGTTCTGGTGCCGGCTCGGATGCTTTTGCCATCCGGGTTACCGAGGCAATCCGCGAGCGGCGTGACCGCGCGCCGAAGACACAAGATTACATTGCACGCCGGACCGAGATTGACTATGGCACCTATGTGCGTTACCGCGGCAAGCTGGCTATGAAATGAAGCAAATGAAATTGGGGAAGGCAATATAATGAGTGAAGTTGTCATCGCGGGCATCGGACAAACAGACGTCGGTGAGCACTACTCCATCTCCCTGCGCGATCTGGCACTCATGGCTGTGGAAGCAGCCATCAAAGACGCAGGGGGTTTGCGACCCGACATCCTATTTGTGGGGAATATGGTTGCACCATCTGCCTCACACCAGGCTCACCTGGGAGCGCTCATCTCTGATTATGGAGGGTTAGGGGGCATTGAAGCCTCCACGATTGAGGCGGGTGGGGCTTCAGGTGGGGCAGCGTTACGTATGGGTTATTTTGCCATCAAGTCGGGCGAGGCAAAAGTGGCGCTGGTGCTCGGGATCGAGAAGGTGACCGACCAGCTTGGTGCTGAGGCGGAAGCGATACAATCGCTGGGGGAAGATAGTGATTATGAGGCTGTTCAAGGGCTAACCCCGAATGCCCAGGCAGCCCTGCTCATGCGCCGCTACATGCACGATCATCACGTTACGCACGACGCATTTGCCGGGTTCCCCATCCTTGCCCATACCAATGCGATGACCAACCCACATGCCATGTACCACAACCGAGTCACCCTGGAAGCATATCAAAAAGCAGACCCGATCAGCGACCCGATAACCATATTCGATGCAGCCCCGGTGGCAGATGGTGCAGCGGCATTGATCCTGACCCAGGCAGAGCTAGTACCTCCAGATTATTCACAACCCCTGATACGCATCAGTGGCTCCAGCCTGGTCACCGACCGTCTGGCGATCCACGACCGACCTGACCCGTTGGCATTTGATGCGGCGCGCCGGTCGGTCGAACGGGCATGCCGGCAAGCGGGCATTTTACCTGGGGACGCGGACTTGTTCGAGTTATATGACTCATATTCCATTGTTGCAGCCCTTTCACTGGAAGCAGCGGGATTCGCAAAACGCGGTGAAGGTTGGAAGCTGGCGCAGGATGGCAAGCTGAACCGGGATGGCGAGCTGCCCATTGCTACATTTGGAGGGCTCAAGGCACGCGGCAACCCAGGAGGGGCGACAGGTGTTTATCAGGCAGTGGAAGCTGTATTACAGTTACGAGGTCAGGCAGGGGCGAATCAGGTGTCGGGTGCTCGACGGGCATTGATCCAATGCCTGGCAGGTCCAGCCTCATCCGCAGTAGCCCATGTATTGGAGACAATATGAAGATCGGATTGGTGCTCGTCATCGCTGAACACAAAGAGCTGAGGCGTCCTTACAGCTATCGGAAGACACGCGAGTTTGCCCAGCAGGCTGAGGAAGCAGGTTGTGACAGCGTATGGCTGTATGACCACCTGTTGTACCGCCCCGAGGGAGAGCCAACCATAGGCATTTGGGAGTGCTGGACGTTTCTATCCGCCCTGGCGGAAGCCACACAGCGCGTGGAACTTGGAACCCTGGTGGCTTGTAACTCCTTCCGCAACCCAGCGCTGCTCGCCAAGATGGCGATCACCCTGGATGAAGTTTCGCAGGGCAGGTTGATCCTAGGGGTGGGGGCAGGGTGGAATAAGGCTGAATATAGGGCGTTTGGTTTACCTTTTGATCACCGGGTGGGCCGTTTTGAGGAAGCGCTGCAGATCATCCGGCCCTTACTTAAGGAAGGTAGGGTGGACTTTGAGGGAAAGTATTACCAGGCAAGGGACTGCGAGATCAGACCGCTCGGACCACGGGCGGGTGGACCACCATTGATGGTTGGATGCGGCGGCAAGCGTATGCTCCGCCCGACAGCAAAGTATGCTGATTTGTGGAATATCGGTTATCTCGGGCAAGTGGATACACTGGTGCAGCCGCGCCAGGAATTGTTGGAAGCCTGCCAGGAAACAGGACGTGACCCCAATACGCTGGGCGTCACTGCGATGATCTACATTCATTACCCCAATATGATGCCTGCTCCCGATGGTCTGGATAACCCACCGCTTGCAGGTACACCCACTCAGATTGCCAAGGCGATGATGGCTTACGAACAGGCGGGGGTGGAACACGTTATGTTCCACCTGATCCCTTACAAACCGGCATCGATCCGCAAATTCGAAGAAGCAGTGCGGATTTACCACCAGCTCTCGGCTGAAAAGGGAGAAAATTAGGCAACCTGATAGGAATTGATAGCGACCAATGGCTATATTTGGCATCGAAAGACCATAAACAAGGAGATTTATAGCTATGGAAATACCACGCCATTGGCGATTGAAGAAACAACGTTACGCTCTGGTTGGAGAAGTTTGCCCACACTGTGATGCCAAACTGTTCCCACCGCGTGATATTTGCCCCAATTGCGGACAGGAAGCCCGCAAGGAGTATCAATTCAGCGGGAAAGGTGAGGTATTTTCGTATACCACCATCTATGATGCTCCAGCAGGTTATGAATCAAACGTCCCTTACACGGTGGCGTTAGTGAAATTAGCAGAAGGCCCGATGGTGACCGCCCAATTGACCGATTTGGGAAGCCAAAAGGTGGAAATTGGCATGCCGGTAGAGATGGTCACCAGGAAATTACGCTCAGATGGCGACGAACGGGGGATCATCGTTTACGGATATAAGTTTAGGCCGATGTTTCGGTAGTGTATTAAACTTAGTGAATATTAGAAGCGCTCTCCAGAAATGGAGGGCGCTTTTTTATGACCATCAGTTAGACATTATTCTTATTTTCCCCACCTAATTTCCAGAATCCTGACAAGAGGTATAACAGATAGTCGCTAGGTGTCCCCAAGGGAGTACAAACCCCCGAAGGAGATGGTTAAGTTATATGGTAGTCCCGGCAGCAATACCGGCGCTACCTCAACTTTAAAAGCACTATGCTATTAATAAAACAAGTATTGACAAGTGATTAAAAATGATTATACTTTTCTTTGTAAGTCCAATGAACTTACAAAGTTATCCCTCTTACCGCGGAAATTGATTGATGGAAAAAGCGACCCGGACACATATCAAGATACACAACCGCACTTTGGTCCTTAAGACGATTTTTGGAAATGAGAATATCAGTCGGGCTGAGATTGCGCGTATTACACGCCTCACGCGGACCACGGTGTCAAATATTGTGTCTGACTTGATTGATGAGGGTATAGTCAGTGAAATTGGAGTAGGGCAATCGCAGCGTGGTAAAAACCCTATTCTATTAAGTCTGATCGAAGATTCGCGATGGCTGATCGGCTTGGATCTTGCCCAAAACCAATTTCGTGGAGCGGTGGTAAATTTGCGTGGAAAAATCCGCGATGTGGTCACCATCCCGATCAATGATGGGGATGGGATCAATGCGTTGCCTTTGGTGTACCAAATCCTCGACCAGTTGATTAGTAGCACTACCAAGCCGTTATCTGGGATTGGAGTCGGTACTCCAGGATTGATAAATACCAGCGAAGGATTAGTCGTCAACGCAGTAAATTTGAACTGGAAAAATCTACCGTTGACCAGTTTGCTAGAGGAACGATACCATCTGCCTGTGTATATCCTTAATGATTGTCAGGCAGCAGCGATTGGCGAAATGACTTATGGGAAAGATTTTCAGAAGGATAAAAACCTGGTTTTGATCAATGTTCATCATGGTATAGGCTCGGGAATCATCATAAATCGAGAAATCTTCCAAGGCGATGGGGGTTTTGCAGGAGAGATCGGCCATATTGTAGTGGTACACGACAGGGGAGAAATTTGCCGTTGTGGTCAACGGGGATGTCTTGAAACAGTTGCGAGCGCCAAGGCTTTGACCAGACAGGCGAAAGAGCTAGTCAAGCAACATCCAGATTGCAGGCTTCCGGGCGACATCCAGCAAATTAACTTGGATACAATCGAAGAAGCATTCAAGGCTGGGGACCCACTGGTGCGCGACCTAGTGCTAAAAACAGCTGACTACCTTGGCATAGCAATTTCCAACCTGGTTGGGATCCTAAACATCCAGAAGATTGTTCTCGAAGGAGATATGACCCGATTTGGTACTCCTTGGCTAGACAAGATCCGCTCTGCGATGATGAATTATTCACTAAATCGTCTGGTGGAAAACACGCATGTTGAGATTGGACAGCTCGGTGAAAATGCAATCATATTGGGGGCTGCAGCAGTATTTGCCAATAATTATTCCTATCTTTTTAATAGCCACATAAAACCTGAACGATCAAATTAATAACCGGGACAACGATTACTCTATGGACAATGGTTTCCAACTAATCAAACCGAGAATCACACCCCCGCTCGACGACGAATTTCTTCCAGCGGTGCTGGCAAACCATGCTTTTACGTCGCAGGCGGCTAGCGTGGGAGTACCTCTAGTGATTGGCTTGGAACGTGAATCTGGGAAGCTTTCACGGTATGAGACTTGCGTCTTCCCAGAAGACCACCCCAAAGCTGGCGCTAACTTTTATTATGTTGAACGCTTGGTTAAATTCCTCCTCTGGCAGCGCGGTGGGTTTCGGTTATTTGTTGGAGGACCAAGGAATATCGGTAATCATATTCGCCGGGCGTATTCAGAAACCGGTGCACAGTGCTTTGATTCTCTTTTTATGGGTAATCAGGTATATGAAAAACCTTTCACAGTAGAGATTTGTGAACCGCACCAAGTGCCCCCTGCAAATGAGGGCGGTGAGAGGATCGGTCGCCACCTGGATGGCAATAGGATTGGGTTTGATCTGGGGGCGTCAGACCGTAAAGTTAGTGCGGTGGTCAATGGTCAGGTGATTTTCAGTGAGGAGAAAATCTGGAATCCGTCAAAACAATCCGACCCGGTATACCACTACAATGAAATTATGGATTCGCTGACAACCGCAGCGTTAAAACTGGAGCGAGTGGACGCCATCGGAGGCAGTTCAGCCGGTATCTATATCAATAACCGCCCGATGGTAGCTTCACTTTTCCGAGGCGTCCCTCCAGACCGCTTTTCAGAAATTCGAAACCTATTTCTTCGCATTGCCAAGGAATTCAATGTCCCGCTTGTAGTGGTCAACGACGGTGATGTAGCAGCTCTGGCAGGATCTATGTCTCTCGAAGACATCGGCGTGTTGGGAATCGCGCTTGGCTCTAGCGAAGCAGCTGGATATGTGGATCTGAAAGGCAACATTTTGGGCTGGCTAAATGAATTGTGCTTTGCCCCGATTGATTACAACCCTAATGCGCCCGTTGATGAATGGTCCGGGGATATCGGCTGCGGTTCTACGTATTTCTCACAACAATGCGTTTTTCGGCTGGCGCCCAAAGCTGGAATTGAAATTCCGCAAGCTCTTTCCAATGCCGAAAAATTGGCTTTCATGCAGGACAAACTCAAAGCAGGCCATGAAGGTGCAGCAAAAATCTGGCAGTCCATGGGGATTTATCTGGGTTATGGAATTGCGCATTATGCTGATTTCTACGATATGAAAAACGTAATCATTCTTGGGCGCTGCACTTCTGGCGAGGGGGGGATGGTTATGTTTAATGAGATTAAGCGAGTATTACAAAACGAATTTCCGGATCTTGCTCAGCGAATCCACGTTCAACTCCTGGATGAAAAAATCCGTCGGGTTGGCCAATCGATTGCTGCAGCCAGTCTACCAAACATAAACTGAAGAAAAGAGTAAGCAATTGAAATTTCAACAGAGTACAGCCGAGTTATTCATTCCTGACGGATTGGCACCAGAAAAAGCCCTGAGGCGTACTACCCACCTGGCAATCAGTGCCCACCAGGACGATATCGAAATCATGGCAGTAGAACCCATTTTGAGTTGCTTTCAACAGCCTGACCTATGGTTTAGCGCTATCGTGACGAGTGATGGGCGCGGCTCACCTCGAGATGACCTCTATAAAGATTACTCCGATGAAGATATGCGCATGGTGCGTATTAAGGAGCAAAAAAAAGCCGCGATTGTAGGCGAATATGCTGCCCTGGTATTGCTTGATTATCCCAGCAGAGCAATAAAAGACGCTAAAAACAAACAGCCAGTTGAAGACCTGCTGTTGATGTTCAATGCGATGAGCCCTCAATTTGTATACACCCATAACCTGGCGGATAAACATGATACTCACATAGCCACTGCATTGCGTGTGATCGAAGCCCTCCGCCGCTTACCAGCTGCCGAGCGCCCGAAAAAACTATTCGGGTGCGAGGTTTGGCGAAGCCTGGATTGGCTGCTTGATAGCGACAAGGTTGCTTTTGACCTCAGCAAGCACGAAAATTTGCAAGCTGCTTTGCTGGGGATATATGACTCTCAAATCTGTGGCGGAAAACGATACGACTTGGCCACGATGGGGCGTCGTAAAGCTAATGCCACCTATTTCGAGACTCACGGCCTGGATACTACCACCGGTCTTTCCTTTGGAATGGACTTAACCCCTCTGATTGAAGATGACAAGAGACCGATAAACAATTATGTGCAGGAATATATTGCCCGCTTTGCTCAGGTTGTGGCAGATAGTCTTAATCGACTTGGCTAATATCCGCGAATGATCATCTGACAATGATGGAGATTTGTTGTGCGATCTAATCGATCACCACAAAAGCAAATAATCGGAATCGATGTCGGCGGGACCAAGATTGCAGCTTGCCTGGTCGACCTGCAAGGTAAAATCCTGTCGACTATCCGCCTGCCAACTGATGTTTCCAAGCCGGATGCAACCCTGGATAGCATCGCCAGTTCAGTCAAACAGCTGATGGATGCCAACCAGCTTGATTCCAAAAGTATCGATGCCATCGGGTTTGGTATCCCGGGTCTTGTGGATGCTGAAAAAGGCATCGGAATCGCATCGGTAAACCTTGGCTGGAAAAATGTCGCCGTGCGAGCCGGTTTGGAAGCTCGATTGGGAATCCATTGCGTCATTGACAATGATGTCAGAGCTGGGGCAATGGGTGAGGTACGCTTTGGTGCTGCAAAAGGGTTGAAAAATTTGGTCTACCTCAATGTAGGTACTGGCATTTCAGCTGTGATTCTGTTCGATGGTAAAATATTTATGGGAACTCGCGGCCTGGCCGGTGAAATTGGACATGCAGTCCTGGTTCCGGAGGGTCCAGAATGCAAGTGTGGTGGTCGCGGATGTTTTGAGGAAGTTGCTTCGGGTCCGGGTATTGCAAAAAGAGCCCTTGGAAAAATCAAAAATGGGCAAGATTCCATTCTCGCGCCACAAGGGTGGTCGGATTCACTATCTCTAACAGCGGAAAACGTGTTTGAAGCCGCCCTCCTGCGCGATTGTGTCGCTATTGAGACCTTGGAGGAAATTGCTAAGTTGATGGCTTACTCACTTCAATACCTTGCGCTGGCCTATGACCCGGAAGCCATTATCATAGGCGGCAGCGTAGTATTAAGCAGTCCATTCTTATTCAAGAATATTCAACAAAAGATCCAAGAGTTGGCTGACAGCTCCTGGGTGTTTGGCAAAGCCTATTCCAAAGATTTGATAAAACTTTCCAGCCTCGGAAACAACGCCGGGGTAATAGGCGCTGCAGCCCTGGTGGCCCCCCATTTATAAACAAGCCACTAGTCTTTTCTGGCACTTTGAAAGGAGGTGATTTCAGGTAGAAAAATCAACAGGTGTGTGTGTTTGGTCTCTAGTTCAACCATATTTAGAATCCATTTCAACCATGTTACGGAAGGAGAATGTAAGGTGAAACGTATTTTGCAAGTAACAATGATTTTGGTCATGGTGGCATTGCCGTTAGTCGGCTGCGCCACCCCCGCCACCCAGGCGCCTGCCACTCAGCCTCCCGCTGTAGTGACTGAAGCGCCTGTTGTAGCCAAGCCTGTGGCGATGGATTTTGTCGTCTGGTCCTATGGTATCGAGACCATTAACGACAACATCAAGAATTTCCAGACCCTGAATCCTGACATTACCATTACCCTCAAGGATTACTCCTGGCTTGAATACCACGACACGATGGTTGGCACCTTTGCAGCCAACAACCCACCCTACCTGCTGTACGGCTCTGATCACTGGCTGAACGAATGGGCCTCGGCTGGCTGGCTTGCCCCTCTGGACAAATACTGCCCAAACGTTGCAGAATATTCCAAGGAAGTGGCTCCTTATGCACTTCAGGGTATGAGTTATAACGGCGGAGTCTATGGTGTGTCTTACTATGCCGACACGATGGACTTCATCTACAACGATACCTTACTCAAGAAGGGTGGTTTCACTGCTGCTCCGACAACCTTGGATGAAGTATATACTCAAGCCAAGGAATTGAAGGCCAAGGGCGTGAATGAGTACCCGATCCTCATGGCTTGGTCTCAGAAGGAAGGTGCCTTCCCAGAAGCCTGGACTTCGTTAGTATTTGCCCAGCAGCAAGGAGCCAACGCTCTGTTTGATGCTGACCTCAACCCGGTCTTCAATAAAGACGGCAGCGCAGCTTTCCAGGTAATGGAATGGCTGCGAAAGGTTTATGATGAAGGGTTGTTTGATCCTGCTAGCCTCTCCATGGCCGAAATTGATCAGGTCAAATCCATGCAGGCTGGTGCTCACACATTCACGATTGCACCACAGTACAACATGGCTGAGTTGAATAAACCGGGCAGTGGTGATTTCGCGGGCCAATTTAAAATCGCTTTAATGCCTGGCCCGAGCAACGCCACCGTCGGTTACGTCCGCTTCTATGCCATGACCCAAAAAGTCGTTGATGCCGGTCCTGACTACATTGCTGCGGCATGCAAATTCATGGACTACTTCGGCGGCAAGACCGATGGTCAGTATGTGGTCGTGAAGCGCTGGGCTGTTGAGAATGGTTTGGGTTTTGCCCAACTGCCGCTGTTCGATGACACAGATGTCATCGCAGCCTTCGGTAAATGGGGCGATGTACCAACCATCAAAGAACAGGCTACTCTCGCTCGTGCAAAGGAAGGCTTGACAACCTGGTACGGTTCGTGGGATGTCTTTGCCCGTTCTGAAATCCACAAGGGAATCCTTGGCCAAGAATCCTCACTTGACACACTCAATAATATGGCTGCCAACTGGGATGAGTTGCGGGCTACCCCGTAAAGTTTTCCAATGGGAGGACGGGGATATAAGTCCCTGTCCTCCCCATGTTTCAGAAACCCCATTTTCTGGAGGTGTAATATGTCTGTTCAGTCTACCGCGCAGGCAACGCCCCGTCGGAATACCAGCCGGTTATTTGAAAAATTTTATCCCTATGGTTCTGTGCTTCCTGCTCTTGTAGTAATCGTTCTCTTTACAATTTATCCGGTAATTTATGCCCTCCGGATCAGTGTCTACCAATATATTCTGACAAAACCGAACGTACATCCTTTTATCGGATTCAAGAATTTTCATGATGTAATTACCAGTTATTATTTCAAGAATGCTCTTATTAATACCGCCATCTATACGATTGCTGCAGTTGTAGGCGTAATTTTATTTGGAATCATGGTTGCGTCACTATTAAATCAAAAAATTCGATCCGTAAATGCCTTAAAAATCATCATCCTACTGCCTTGGGCAATACCGGCTGTGGTTGCTGGTTTGATGTGGAAATGGATCTTAAACTCAGATTTCGGTATCTTTAATGGTCTCCTTTACTCATTGGGGATTATCAAATCCTATATTCCTTTCCTGGCAGATCCAGTGCTGGCCAAGTTCAGCCTAGTTATGGCGCATATATGGAAAGAAGGTCCACTGGCAACTATTTTCATCCTGGCAGGCCTTCAGCTCATTCCGAATGAACTTTATGAAGCTGCGAAAATTGACGGTGGGGGTGGTCTGCGCCTGTTCCGGTTTGTCACCCTGCCGCTTCTGCGACCCATTTTACTGGTTGTCCTGGTTTACGAGACGATGACTGCCATCCTCACCTTTGATCTCGTATATGTGCTGACCGGTGGTGGTCCTGGTGATTCAACTGCATTGATCAGCTGGTTTGCCTATGCAGAAATTTATAAATTCCTGAACCTGGGAGGAGGAATTGCGCTTTCCATCATTATTGCGTTGATCACCCTCGTACTGATTATTCTTTATATGCGGGCATTGAAAACTGATACTACGATTTATTAAGGACTCTACGGCCATGAAAATAAAAAAACGCGCTCTTACAAATTCAATATTATTGAATTTGCTGGTGGCAATCTTGATTATCTATATCGCAGGACCTTTTGTCTGGGTGATATCCGCAAGTTTTCAGGGCGAAAATGAGCTTCTGAAAAAGCCACCATCCTTCATACCAAAGAACCCAACCACTGATAACTATCGCTATGTTTTTACCGGGCAAGTGCCAACCTCTTACGAGGTAAAAGGTCAACTACGCAGCCGCATTTCGCAGGAAGCACGGTTGATCGCTCCGGCGTTGAAAAATAGTTTTATCATTGCCATAACCGTGTTAGCGATTAACTTGCTTTTTGCCACCCCAGCAGCCTATGCCTTTGCGCGCTTACGTTGGAAATTCAGGTCAGGCATTTATAATTTTATTTTGGGAAGCAGGTTGATGCCTGCCATGGCGATCGCAATTCCATATTATGTGATTATCCAATCATTGAAATTAATGGATACCAAACTGTCATTAATTCTCGTGGATAGCGCCCTCACCATCCCATTTTCCATCTGGTTCCTGACCCTGTACATCACCAATATTCCCAGGGATCTGGAGGAGGCGGGTCAGGTGGATGGATGTAACTATTTCCAGGTGCTCAAAAACATTGTGGTGCCGATAATCATCCCCGGCCTGATTGCAGCCTCCGCCTTTGCTTTTATGACCTCATATAACGAGTTTTTGTTTGCCCGGTTTTTGACCACTTCTATTGCCTCCCAAACGGGACCAGTGGTTCTTTCATCCATCTCTGGCAATCCTGACGCCTCATACTCATTGATTTCGGTATGTCTCACCCTCGGCATGATCCCACCAATCATCTTGGCCATCACCATGCGCAAATGGCTTACCGAGGGTTTATCTTCAACGATTACATTCCGTTGATTCCAATCACTGATACTTTGGCAAAGGAAGAAACATGCATGCTGTGAACAATAAAGTACAGGTTCGTGAGGAAACCATCACCCTGCCTACCTACGATATTAAGGGTGAAAATCGCAATCCAGTTTTCCGCTCTCGGTATGGGGTGGTGCATATTTATCCGTATACCTTGCTGGATGATATTGACTCCAAAATCAAGGATAAGACCTATCACACGCTAGTATTGGAAAACAGGTACCTCCTGGTCACAATCATCCCCGACTTGGGTGGTCGGGTTTATTCCGTATTTGATAAAGTATCTCAAAGGGAAGTGTTCTATAAGAATTCCATCGTGCGTTTTGCCCCCCTGGCTATCCGTGGCGCTTTCTTCTCGGGCGGGGTGGAATTCAGCTTCCCGGTGGCGCATGCCCCTACCACATGCTATAAAGTCAATTGGGATATGCGTGAGAACGCGGATGGCTCTGCAAGCATCTCCATAGGTGGGTTGGAGCACATTTCACGCCTGCGCTGGATGATAACTTTAACCCTTTTCCCCGACCGCTGCGCCCTGGCTCAGGATGTCTTTCTATATAACCCAGGCACAATTCCGGGCCGTTACCATTACTGGACCAATGCATCCCTAGACGCCAACGATGGGACTGAATTCATCTACCCGCTACACCGTGCCCGGTCATACGAGTATGCCGGAACTGCCTCCTGGCCTTTTGCGCGCTTGGACTTGATAACTGAAGACCCGGGTCTGCCCGGGATGGAAGGCGTGCCCATGTGGCCAGCCAACCGACTGCAAGCCCCGGTCAATTTCCGCTGGCAAAAGAACATGCTAGCCCAGGTATCCATCTTTGGCCAGGACGTCAAATGGGATTATTTTGGTGCCTGGCAACACACTGTCAACCACGGTTATGCCCATGTGGCCAAAAGCATGGATGTCTCAGGGATGAAGCTCTGGTCGTGGGGAAATGCGCCGGTGGGGGTGGTAAATCAGACCGCGCTAACGGATGACGGGTCGGTATATGCCGAAACTCAGTGTGGGGCAATGGAAACGCAGCTTGACTTCGCTTTTCTACAGCCAGGCAAGAGGCGCGCTTGGCGCGAGTGGTGGTTGCCTTTACGCGGGATGGGCGGACTGACCTGTGCCAGCGAATCGATAGGCGCCAAGATCAGCTTCTTACCTAATGAGGTTGGCGATACGATCACGCTTTTGCTGGCGCTCTGCCCTGCGATGGATATGGAAAATGCGTCCGTCAGGCTTTCGCTGCCTGATGAAGTTTTGCTGGAAAAAACCGTCACGATGTCTCCAAATAACCCTTGGTCAGAGAAGATTGAGGTAAAAGGGGTGACCCTGGCTGACAAACCACTTTCCCTTCTAGTGAAGGATAGTAATGGCAACGTGCTGCTGGATATTATCCATAGGCGGGATTCCGGTGGTGTGGAATTAGAAAAACAAGCTGCCTTGCCCGAAGCAGAATCAGCCGGAAGTTATTATTTACAAGGATTGAAGCATGAGAATTTTGATAACCGTGAGCAAGCCAAAGAAGCTTATCAGAAAGCACTGGCGCTTTCTGATGCTCACAAGGATGCCCACCTGCGCTACGGATTGATGCTGTTACGTTCCGCTCAATTCAGTGAAGCGGATATGCATTTTTCCATCACCAGTAAATTGGGCAATCCCGAAGGTCATTATTACTGTGCCCAGGTTGCCCTGTTCCTAGACCAATTGGGTGAGGCAGAAAAGCACTTCAAGGCGGCGGGCAACTATGAGCCAATGGCAGCTGCAGCTCTGATGGGCATGGGGAAGGTTTCCATGCGCCGGAAAGACTATGTACAAGCGACTGAGTATTTTCTTGATGCCTGTAAGCATGATGAGGAGGCGGTAGCGCCTGAACTGCTCCTAGCTATTGCCTTGCGCAAAACTGGCAATCTGGGTGAGGCTCATACCCGCCTGCAAAACGTCCTGTCGCGCGACCCGCTTAATCTGCTGGCCTTGCATGAAGTCGTTGAGGGAAAATATTCTGAAAGTGAAATGGTTCATAAGAAACTATATCGCTTGCTGATGGATGATTTAGCTTATTATGTGGATTTGTCCTGTTTCTACCTGGATGCCGGGCTGCCTGATGTCGCCCTGGATGTGCTGCAAGCCGCTTGGAAGCATAACCCTACGGCCATGGTGGCTTACCTGGCTGGATACGTGAGCCATATGCTCGATAATGAGACCGAAAGTATGTCCTGGTTGGAAAAAGCCTGGACCGCCTCGCCTGAATTTGTTTTCCCTAGCCGGTTGGAAGAAGTGCTGGCTTTGGAATTTGCCCTCAAGCAAAACCAAAATGATTTCCACGCAAAGTGCTTTCTGGGCAACTTCTGCTACGCCCATGAGCGCTTCGATGAGGGCATCCAATTATGGCTGGAAGCCTTGAAAGGTTTGGGGTTATTTGATGTCTTGCTGCGCAACCTGGGCTTGGCTTTCTGGCAGCGCAAGAATGATCTGGTAGCGGCGATTGAATATTTTGAAAGAGCGCTAGCGATCAACCCCAACAACCAAGACATTTACCTGCACCTGGACGATTTGTATAAATTGCGCGGAATGAATGACAAGCGTGAGCAGTTACTAACCAGGATCAAATCGTTGGCGGATGTGCGTGAGGATGTGCACAAGCGAAGCATTACCATGTTGGTGGATCTGGGGCACTATGATGAAGCCATCCGATTGATGGAGACAGAAAAATTCATCCCATTGGAAATGGACCAGAGCTTTCATAATACATATGTCCAGGCGTTAATGCTGCATGCAGCTGACAATCTCAAAGCAGGCCTGGTTGATGTAGCCATCCAGGATTACCTGAAAATGCTGGAGTATCCTGAAAACATAGGCGTTGGTGCCCCAACCACCCGGGCGCAGGCACATATTTATTATCAGCTTGGCCTCGCCTACGAAAAATTGGGGAAATATCGACTGGCAATCCGAGCCTGGCATGAAGCGGCCAGCGAACATCATCCACATGGGAAAGAGCTGTACTCATTCATCCAAATGGCGTTGGATAAGCTCAACCGCTACAGTGAATTGGGTATGGAAGACTAAAGAAAGACTAAACCGGCACACCTGTTTACACACAACTTATTGGATAAATAAACAGAGCCGATATACTAAAAATGTCCGAAATAGGAGAAAAAACATGAAAGTTCTATATGCTGGCGATTCTGCTTCGAAAATTGGACCTATTTTTGTTGCCTCCCCATTCAACTTTGAGGTCAAAGGGTTCTCCCACCACATTTGGGGACAACCCCTGATCGACTCGCTCCACGAGGGTGGCATAGAAGTGACCCATATGACCTGCGAGGATGCGATTGCCGACTTCCCCCGCACAGTGGAAGAATTATCTGCTTACAATGTCATCATCCTCTCAGACATTGAGTTTGAAGTTCTGGCACTTTACCCGTTCTGGGTGGCCGGTACACCCTTGCCCCGCACCAATCGCGTCAAGGCAATCCGTGAATTTACACGCAATGGCGGCGGTTTAATAATGGTGGGTGGTTGGACGTCTTTCAGCGGTCGCTTTGGCCATGGTGGGTATTATGATACACCGATTGAAGAAGCTCTGCCGGTGACTTGCATGAAAGGATTAGATGACCGCATCGAAACCCCAGAGGGGGTTAATGTTAAAATACTTAAGGGTGAGCACCCCGTTGTGAAGGGGATTCCATGGCTGGAGTGCCCAGTCTTCGAAGGTTTCAATAGAATATTCCCTAAACAGGGCGCGGAGGTAGTGGCTACTATTGGGGAAGGCGAGGATGAAAATCCCTTGATTGTTACCTGGGAGTTCGGCAAAGGTAGGGCGATGGCTTTTGCCAGTGATTGCAGCCCACACTGGGCTCAATATTTCCAACCCTGGAAGTATTACGGTCAGTTCTGGCGTCAGGCTATACGCTGGTTGGGGAAAGAGCTTTAATCCGCCTCCCCGATCGGGTTGACTTTTATCTGGTTGCCTGTCCCCTGGAAGGCAAAGAGACAGGAGGCAGGCAATTGTACATTCGTATAACTGATTACGAATTTGGAACCCATCTATCCTTCTGACCTCGGGAGGCTTGAAAATGAAAGATGTATCCTTTGCAGTTATCGGTTCTGGGTTTATGGGCGGCGTGCTAGCCACCGCCGCCAGCGAATTGCCGTACGTGAAATGTGTAGGCGCTGCAGATGTGGACCTCGCACGTGCGCAAAATCTAACTGCACAGCATGGTGGAAAGGCTTACCAGGATTTTCATGCAATGCTGGATAATGAAAAACCAGAAGCTGTCATTATCGCCACCCCGGAGCCTGATCACTTGGAACCGGTCAAGGCTGCGGCCGCGCATGGCGCCCAGGTATTCCTGGAAAAACCGATGGCCACCACGCTTGCGGATGCAGACGCCATCAACAAAGCCTGTAAAGACGCAAGGGTCAAGCTGATGATTGGTTACATCTTGCGCTTTGAAATCTCCTACGCCATGATTCAATCCGCCATTGCTGAAGGCAGCATCGGTAAATTCCTCTCAGCATATGCTCGGCGCATGGCTACTATCTCCGAGGCGCGCCGGTTGGGTGGGCGGGTCAGTCCATTGACGTATATCGGCGTGCATGATATCGACCAGATTCTGTGGTACCATCCGGTTCCGGTGAAATCCGTCTATGCCAAGGCGACCAAGGGTCGCGTGTGGGAAGAACTGAGCACCTACGATTCGGTGTGGTTGATAATGGAATTTGAAGATGGCGCTCTGGGGATTCATGAAGTGGGCTGGGCCTTGCCTGAAGAATGGGCCAAATGGCAGAGTCCAGCATCCTGGAGTGGTTTTGGTGATGTGCGCATGAACGTCCTGGGAACCCACGGCAATTTATTCCTGGACTTCACCCCGATGAACCTGTATGGTGTCAATCAGGAGGGTTGGAAGATGCCGGATACTCGTCATTGGCCGACCCTGCACGGTAATATGATTGGCTCAGTAAAACTGGAAGTGGAACACTTCTTTGATTGCGTACTCAACGACCAAACCCCGCTGGTTACGGGTGAGGATGGGCGCCGGTCGCTGGAAGTGATGCTGGCTGCCGAGAAATCCATCACCGAAGGGGTGAAAATCGACCTACCACTTTAGGAGATTGTTATATTGAAGAAAATTGATAACCCGAAAGATGCTGTAGATGCAGGAAGGCTAGCATCTGGCAGATACCACTGTCAGCACCACCGACGACTGCGCCAATAATCAGCAAGTTCTAAACAGCCATCCCAGTATCCAAGGGTTTCCATCTCTATCAGAACCCTCCTTATTTTTGTGAAATCAGAATTATCGTTATACGTTTAGACCGAAGCTGCAGAAATCAACCGGTTTAACTCAGAAATTGTTAAAAGCGCTCTCCACTGATAGAGGGCGTTTTTTTGTTGCAAGGAGGAGAAATAGGGTGTTCCTTAAGGAAAAAGTATATAGTCAGGGCTTCCAATACTTAGATGTTAATTGGATATAGTTCACCTTATTAGATAAATATTTGGTATAATTGCAGACCGTCACAAGTCCGTCTAATTCATAATGATGCAGACGGAGTCGGGGTCAAATTAGTCTTTAGGAGGAAGCCATGTCAATGCAACTACAGGTTACTAATGTGATCGATCGGCCATTGGCCAAGGTATTCCACTTCTACGCTCACGAGCACGTCCGAAATCATCCTCGTTGGGATCCGGACATAGAACTCGAACAGATATCTACCGGTCCAATTGGTGTTGGAACAGTTATCCGAAGACGCAACAGCCGTAGCGGAACTCCCGTCGAGGGGACAATGGAAGTGGTGGAATTTGAACCAAACCTGGCGTTTGGAATGATTATCCACGACGGTCCCGTCGAAATGCGCGGGCGGGCAACATTCAAAGCTACAAGCGACAATCAAACCACCATGGCGACTTATATTGAGCTTCCCGGCATGGATGAATCCATGGACAAGAGTTTCCTGATCAGCCGGCTGGAGCGGAGTGCCCGGAACATGAAGCAACTCATGGAGTCTGAGATATAGAAGTATCCGCCAGATGGTGGCGGAGGCGGCACCCCGTATACTACCTGCCTAAAACAGCTTGTACGCCGCTTTGTACGATTTAGACTTCTACAAGACATCATGCGACAACATCGACTACATTTATCGTCCAAAGGCGTCCTCATTTATCCGGTCTAATGCTGCGACGATACAAACAACCTCATCTGCCAATCGGCATCAAGTTTTATCAATGGCGCTCACTATTAACTGCCAATGCAAAGGTGGCATTTGAAAGCCCAAGTGAGATAAGGAGTACTTATGACTGACCCAATCGTATTCATCAGCCGTAATCGAATAAAGGAAGGCATGTTCGATGACTTCAGAAAGCACTACCTTGATAGTATCCCGCTGATAGAGGCCAGCAAGCCAGGCACTCTTGTCCAGGTCGCCTATGTCAATAAAGATGCTACCGAGGTGGATATTGTTCGTCTCTTTCCCAATGCGGAGGCGCTGGATCTCCAGTTACAGGGAGCCGATGATCGGTCAAAAATTACGTATAAGTTTATTGAACCCACCAGAATTGAGATCTATGGCTCGCCGAGTAACTATGCCATTGAGATGATGAAGAAAGTCGCAGGATCGGGGATCAATGTGAGCATCAGCCCTCAGTTCATGGGCGGCTTCATTCGTCCCAAGTCTGGATGAGCACATGACATATTTAAGCTGTGAATGGAGACAGCAATATCAGCAGGGTCATCTAAATCCCAATCCCACATAGGCTTCGCCCAACCTATTTTGGGTGTGCTAACTAATTGGCCAATTCGCTACACCTTTGGCCACCAGCACTTATCGGGGACTGTCGCCCATTACATAATGAGATCACAAGCCGCCTAATAAGCGCGCATCCGACGCTGTTTGAACCGACAAAGCAGGTGCGTTTTGCTATGGAACAAATACTGAATATGCCTTGCTCCTGCCTCTGCGATTGAACCAATTCAGTATTTGCCACCATTACAAACCCAGCGTGGACTGAGGCGGTTGTAAGAGAATAAGTTTGGGCTGATGCTCTAATGGCCGACTGGGCTAGCAATGAATTATTTGTGGCGCTCTCCAACGATGGAGGGCGCTTTTATTATCCTGTGGCTATTGACATTTAAGACAGTCATGCATTACAACTCAGATTATGTCAGAACCAACACAAATAACAATCGTGAACATCGGATACCTTTCCACCAACTATTGGGTGGTCAGTGCGGGCAGGAGGCGGATGCTGGTGGATCTGGGTTACCCGGGCACGATGGGGACCTTGCGCGCAAGACTCAACCAAATGGATATCCCGCTCAAGGAGATCCGTTATGCACTGGCAACCCATTACCACATCGACCATGCCGGGCTGGCTCAAGAGCTCAAAATGGCAGGAGTTCCTCTGCTTGTGCTGGAAACCCAAAAGGCAGCCATCCCATTAATGAGACAATTTACCAAACCACAGGACCATTATATTGATATCTCGCTGGATGGCAATATGACCCTCTCATTTCCAGAGAGCAGAGCGGTGCTCGAACAGATTGGTATTCCAGGCGAGATCCTGCCCACACCAGGGCACTCTGATGATAGTGTGAGCCTGCTGCTTGACGATGGTTCAGTCTTTACAGGCGATTTACCCCCATTGGAACACGCCTGGGGGGAGGCAGCTCAAATGGTGCAAGCAAGCTGGCACCTACTCAAGGAGCTAGGTGCCAAACGCATCTATCCGGGACATGGACCGGTGCGGTTATCCTCATCGATTTTCGATGAACAAACCTAAAACAGACAATCTCTCTTTATCTCATCCCATCTTTTTCATCGGCACCTCCGGATGGACGTATGAGCATTGGAAGGGGTGCTTTTATCCTGCAAACCTGCCAAAGAAGGGCTGGTTCGATTATTATGTCGGCCAATTTTCAGCGGTAGAGGTCAACGCCACCTTCTACCGCACCTTCAAGGACCAAACTTACCACAATTGGAGGGAGCGCGCCCCGCGGGGTTTTGGATACGTGCTCAAGGCACCTCAATTAATCACCCATCGCAAGTATCTGCTGGACGTGGATGAGAATATCCAGGCATTCTACCATTCCTGTTCCTTACTTGAAGATAAATTCGAGATGATCCTACTGCAGGTGGCGCCCAACACACCTTATAATCTGGAGCGTCTGCAGAAGGCCTTACTGGCATTCCCAGATCCTGGCAGGGTGGTGGTCGAATTCCGACGCCATGAGTGGCTCACCCAGGATACGATCAGCATGCTACGATCCGTTGGGGCAACGATTTGTAATGTTGATTCGCCCCAGCAAAAGATCACTGACCACCTAACCTCCAACCGGGCTTACCTGCGCCTGCACGGGCGAAGCCACTGGTATGCATACAATTATTCGGATGATGAGCTGAGAGAAATTGCAAAGCTTGCCCAAGAGCTGGCAGGGAGAGGAGCTGACAGGGTGTATATATTTTTTAACAACGACTTCGAAGGCTATGCACCCGCCAACGCCCTGACTCTGCGCTATCTAATCGAAACACCATGAGCATTGATCCCCTTCTTCAATGGACATTTGATATATCTGAGGCTATTCGAGTGCAGGACAATTTACGCCAACGCCTGGTTCTTGCCTGGGAGGATCGTCCGATGAGTGTAATCGGAGGCATAGATATAAGCTATATCGGGGAATCAGTGCGTGCCGCCATCGCTGTCCTTAGCTACCCAAAACTTGACCGTCTTGGCATCGTTACGGGAGAGGCTCCGCAGGGGTTCCCGTACATCCCCGGATTGCTGGCCTTTCGCGTGGGTCCTGCCATTCTGGCTGCGTGGGAGAAACTGAAGCTCAAGCCAGACTTGATCCTGATCCATGGTCACGGTACAGCGCACCCGCGTGGTTTGGGCCTGGCTTCTCATGTTGGCTTGTGGCTTAATTTACCAACCATTGGGGTAGCCAAAACGCGGTTATATGGCAGTCACTCTGAACCCAGTTCGCATTTGGGTGAATGGAGTGAGCTTTTGGACGAAGGCGTCCCAAAACGCGTAATCGGTGCGTTGCTGCGTACGCAGGAAAATACCAAACCGGTCTACGTATCGCCGGGTCATTTGATGGATCTACACCATTCCATTGAGTTCGTGCTGGCATGCTGCCAGCGTTACCGCCTGCCGGAACCGATCCGTGCGGCACATGAAATGGTTGGTAGTGCTCAAATGCAATTTAAAACTGAACTCGGTACTGCATGAAATTTAAGGGTGTATAATCCTCGACAATCAAAAGCATCTTTGTTCATATTTGCCAACCGAATACTGGAGGAAAAATAGACGAAAAAAACAAGCTTCCACCCATGAAAAAAACCTGCACCGATGGACATAAAAAAGCCTACTGTCAGCCCGGGGAATCAAATCAACGATATGTCGATTAAATCTGAAATCGAGAAGCAGCGCCAGAATTTACGCACGGGGCAAACCCAAAAACCAGCGCCAACCCCCGCTGCTCCAGAGGTGATCAAACACACCTGGACCAAGGAAGACACCTACGCAGATCTGGCATCTAAATACGATGGCTCGATCAAAGAACCCTTTTGGCGTCTGATCTACAACCATAATAAGCATATTATTGGGGATCACCCCAATGATATCCATATAGGTTTGGAGATCGAGATTCCTCCACACCCCGAAGAACTCAAGAAAAAATAGAAAAGAGGGAACCCCTATGCCACAAAATCGTGTAGATTTGGTAAACATCTTTCAGACTGTCACTCAAACACTGGCTCAGAACCAGCAAGCGCTTGACCAAGTGGATGAGTATAACCATGACCATGGCGCCAACATGGTACAGACCTTTCAAACCATCACCAACTCGCTACAACAAAAACAGGGAAAGTCAGACAGCTCCGCTCTGGCTTATGCGGCAAAGAAACTGGCTAAAAATACCACCAGTGGTTCCGGACAGCTTTATGCTCAAGGATTAACCGAAGCCGCTGCCAAGTTCAAGGGCAAGCAAGTGGATTCAAAGGGAGCGCTGGACCTCCTCCAGACCCTGATCGGCGGGGGTCAGACCTCACAGCAAACACCGCAATCAGCTGGTGGTGACATTTTGGGAGCACTACTGGGTCAGATGACGGGAGAGGCGCAATCTCAACCCTCTGGAGCAGCTCAACCAGGTGGGGACATGCTAACCACACTCTTGGGAGGGTTGGCAGGTGGCACACAGACTCAACAACCACAGACAGCCCAGCCAAGTGGAGATATGCTTAGTAACCTGCTGGGCGGGTTAAGCGGAGGTCAGTCTTCCAGCTCTAGTTCGGGTGGTGGACTTGACCTGGGAGATCTGGTGAATGCAGGTATGAGCTATATGCAAGCCAAACAGCAGGGTGGCAGTACTGCCCAAGCCCTTATTCAGGCATTTATGGCGGCAAGCGGGATGGGTAACTCACCACGCCGCACTCAGTCCACAGGGCTGGTGGTCAATTCGTTTTTACAGGCACTGGCAACATCAGCTAAATCGCGATAGGCTTTTCCAAGATTAATATTTAACATAAAAGCGCTCCCAGAATTGGGAGTGCTTTTGATATTCCCATCCGATATCTAATTAAAAACGAAGTTGTTCAAATTACCAATTAGGAAAAATAATATTCCACAAAATTTCACGATTTACTTGCTCCGAACGGTATCTTGATATATTCTTGACCCTTTTAAGCAATTTATTGTCATCAAATTGACTTTGATGGCGATATAGTAGGTGGGTAAATTAATCCAAATCAGGTTGCCTATGATCGATATCATTTATCTTGCTATTGTTTTGGTTTTTTTCCTCGCTTGTTGGGGCTTGCTGTTATTATGTGAGCGGTTGATGGAGGAATGATATGAATACCTTATATCTACTAGCCGGGCTCATCTCATTAGCCCTATTGGTTTATCTCATACTGGCACTGCTCAAACCTGAGTGGTTCGATTGACAATTTCATTGGATGGGCTCCATGACACTCAATAGCTATTTTCAAATCGGGATCTATTTCATTGTCCTGGTCCTGCTGGTCAAGCCGCTTGGCTTGTACATGGCACGCTTATACCAGGGCGAATCCACTTTCCTCGACCGGCTTATCCGTCCTCTTGAGCGCATGTGTTACCGGCTGTTTGGCGTCAATCCGCAGGATGAGATGGATTGGAAAACCTATACCATTGCCTTGCTGGTCTTCAGCGCTATCAGCGTCCTGATTGTCTATCTTCTTCAGCGCGTGCAAGGACTATTGCTATTGAACCCGCAGAAATTTGAAGCAACGACTCCCGACCTAGCTTTCAATACAGCCGTCAGCTTTGCCACCAACACCAATTGGCAAAACTATGGAGGCGAAACTACAATGAGCTACCTGACCCAGATGGTAGGCTTGACCGTGCAGAACTTCGTCTCGGCTGCTGCGGGGATGGCCGTCCTGGTAGCCTTCATCCGCGCCCTGGCGCGCAGGCAGACCACGAAATTGGGCAACTTTTGGGTCGATCTCACGCGTGGCACACTCTATATCCTATTGCCGATGTCAGTCATCCTCGCCTTGATTCTGGTCAGCCAAGGAGTGGTGCAGACCTTATCTCCCTATCAACAGGCAACACTTTTACAGCCTACCAGCTACCAGCAGCCAATGCTGGACGCGAATGGCAATCCGGCAACTGATTCCAATGGAATCCCGGTGATGGAAACGGTTGTGCAAACTGCCCAGGTGCTGGCGGTTGGTCCGGCAGCTTCCCAGATCGCCATCAAAGAGCTAGGGACGAACGGCGGTGGCTTTTTCAATGCCAATTCAAGCCACCCATTCGAGAATCCCACCCCATTCTCCAATTTTTTGGAAATGCTTTCCATCTTGCTCATCCCGGCTGCCCTGACTTATACCTTTGGTAAGATGGTCGGTTCCACTCGTCAGGGATGGGCTATCCTTGCAGCGATGTTGTTACTTCTGTGGGTGCCGTTGGGTTTGGCTTATGCCTCTGAACAAAGTGGCAACCCCGCCCTAACCAGTCTTGGAGTAGACCAGACCGCCAGTACAACCAACCCGGGCGGGAACATGGAAGGTAAGGAGGTTCGCTTTGGCATCGCCAATTCCGCCTTATGGGCAGCCACAACCACAGCAGCTTCCAATGGCTCGGTCAACAGCATGCACGACTCATACACCCCACTCGGGGGATTGGTCCCCCTATGGATGATGATGCTGGGTGAGGTTTCCTTCGGCGGGGTCGGCTCAGGTTTGTACGGAATGCTGGTCTTCGTCATTGTGGCTGTATTTGTAGCCGGGTTGATGGTGGGACGCACTCCCGAGTACCTGGGCAAGAAGATCGAATCATATGAAATGAAAATGGCTTCACTGTTAATATTGATCATGCCGATCACCGTACTGGTGTTCACCGCAATCGGGGTGTTGACAACTCCTGGTAAAGCAACCATCTTCAACCCCGGTGCGCACGGTTTTAGTGAGGTGCTCTACCTCTTCACCTCCCAGGGGAACAACAACGGCAGCGCATTCGCTGGCATCGGCGCCAATAACCCATTTTATAACCTTACCGGCGGGATCGCCATGCTGATCGGACGTTTTTTCCTTGCTGTTCCAACTCTGGCTCTGGCCGGCTCATTGGCTAAAAAGAAAAAGACGCCTGAAGGCGCGGGAACGCTCCCCACGCATACGCCGCTCTTTATCGTCTGGTTGATCGCGGTTGTCATTCTGGTTGGGGCTTTGAACTTCTTCCCTGCCCTGGCCTTGGGACCGATCGTGGAGCATTTGATACTGTGGTAAAGAATGACATGTAAAGTATTACAAGATTTCTCGCAACTCGTCTTGCTGGACAGGTTTATGGTATGACTACTCAACTAAGGAAATCCAAATCTCTCAAGCGCCAATTGTACTTACGGGCAGTATCCGATGCTTTTATCAAGCTCAATCCGCGACACATGCTACGTAACCCGGTCATGTTTGTGGTGGAAGTTGGCAGCCTGCTGACTACCCTGTTATGGGTCCAGGCTCTGACCGGTCACGGCGAAGCACCCGCGGCCTTTACCGGTGGGGTGGCTTTATGGCTGTGGTTCACGGTCTTATTCGCCAATTATTCTGAAGCCGTAGCCGAAGGCCGCGGCAAGGCGCAGGCAGAAGCCCTGCGCAGGACACGCCGGGAAACAATAGCGAAGAAACTGAGCCAACCAAACCGTGACGCCAGCTATGAAACTGTACCTTCCACTAATTTGTGCAAGGATGACCTGTTCCTGGTGGAAGCGGGTGATATCATCCCGGTGGATGGCGAGGTTATCGAGGGGATTGCCTCGGTTGATGAGAGCGCAGTTACAGGTGAGAGCGCGCCAGTCATTCGCGAGTCAGGGGGCGACCGAAGCGCGGTCACCGGAGGCACGCGCCTGCTATCCGATTGGCTGGTGGTGCGGATCACTGCCAATCCAGGCGAGGGCTTCCTGGACCGCATGATTGGGCTGATCGAAGGAGCCAGGCGCCAGAAGACGCCTAATGAGATCGCATTGAACATCCTTTTGGCTGCTTTCACGATCATCTTTCTGGTGGTCTGCATGACCCTTTTACCTTATTCCCTTTTTAGCGTGCAATCCGCAGGCAATGGCACACCGATTACCATCACGGTTCTGGTGGCGTTGCTGGTCTGTCTGATCCCAACCACGATTGGTGGATTGCTTTCGGCGATCGGCATAGCTGGCATGGACCGCATGATCCAGCGGAATGTGATCGCTCTATCTGGGCGGGCCGTGGAAGCAGCAGGAGACGTCGATGTGCTTCTGCTAGACAAGACCGGCACGATCACGCTGGGCAATCGTCAGGCAGTCGAGTTCATCCCGGTGGCAAATGTCAGCCCACATCAGCTAGCGGAAATAGCCCAACTCTCTTCTTTGGCTGACGAGACGCCAGAGGGTCGTAGCATCGTTGTGCTGGCGAAGGAGAAATTCGGTTTGCGTGGACGGACGGTTGGGCCTGGTCCTGACGCCTCAGCAGGTGCTCGCTTCATCCCATTCACTGCTCAAACCCGCATGAGCGGGGTGGACATGGATGGAACCTCCATCCGCAAAGGCGCCCCCGACGCCATACTTGCTCATATTAAGGAGCAAGGTAAACCAGTCCCGCCAGAGCTTGACCACCTGGTGGATGGAATAGCCCGAAATGGCGGTACACCGCTTATTGTGACGCACAACGGGGAAGCTTGGGGTGTGATCCATCTCAAGGACATTGTCAAAGGCGGGATCAAGGATCGCTTCACTCAACTGCGCAAAATGGGCATCAAGACCGTGATGATTACTGGTGATAATCCGCTCACTGCAGCCGCCATCGCGGCGGAATCCGGGGTGGACGACTTCCTGGCTCAGGCGACCCCAGAGACGAAATTAAAGTTGATCCGTGAATACCAGGCTGGTGGAAGGCTGGTGGCTATGACTGGCGATGGTACCAACGATGCTCCGGCGCTGGCACAGGCGGACGTAGCTGTGGCAATGAACACTGGCACCCAGCCAGCGCGTGAAGCGGCCAATATGGTTGACCTGGATAGCAACCCGACCAAGCTGATCGAGATCGTGGAAATCGGCAAGCAATTGCTGATGACACGCGGCTCGTTGACCACTTTCAGCATCGCCAATGACGTATCAAAATACTTCGCCATCATCCCGGCCGCATTTGCCAGCACCTATCCCCAATTAGAGGCCCTTAACATAATGCGTCTGGCTACTCCGAAGAGTGCCATCCTATCTGCAGTGATCTTCAATGCTTTGATCATCGTAGCCCTGATCCCCCTGGCACTCAAAGGTGTGCCTTATCGAGCCAAAGGTGCAGCACAATTATTACGTGACAATCTTCTCATCTATGGCATGGGCGGATTGGTTGCGCCTTTTATTGGGATTAAGCTGATTGACATGATATTAGTCTTTTTACATCTGGTATAGCAGACTTTTATTAATTGTCCAAATCCATTGAATAAAACCATAGTTATGGAAAGGTGAATTATGAAAAGAAACCACTTATCTTTTTCATCCACAATCTACTTCAACTGTCTATACGCCTTACTTAGCGTGGTAGTCCTAACAATACCATTGATGTTGATTGGACGGGATACATTAGGCGAAGCTGTGATTGCCTTGTTGTACCTGGTACCAGTCGGGTGGAGTGCTGCCCGCTGGGGGCAAGGCGCGGGTGTCTGTGCAGCTGTGTCGGCTGCCCTGGCTTTCGACTTCTTTTTTATTCCTCCCTTCTATACATTTGCAGTGGGCAGGCTCGAGGGGTGGTTGGTGCTGGTGATCTTCCTGGTAGTTTCGATTGTAGTAATCGGCCGGATCCAATCTGGCTTGACTAAAGCCCGAACCAGCGAGCGTGAGGCTCTCTTTATGTACGAGATGAGTGCAGCCCTGGCTGGACTGCGCACTCAGGAGGCAGTCGTCCATGCCCTGGCATCGAATTTACAGCTAATGTTCCAGGCTGAACTGGTTGAAGTAGGCATTCAACCAGGGAATAAATCAGCGCCATTACTGGTGAAAGTGCCCTCAGCCGTGGAAGGAACTGGTGTTCCCGATATCATTCTGCCAATATTGGCTTCACCCGGACTGTTAGGAGAAATCCGTATTTGGAGAGGACACGGCTGGTTGCCTATGGAAGGCAGTCGACTGCTGCACAACTTTGCTACACAAGCTACAGTTGCGCTTGAAAGGGCACAATTGGCTGAGGCAGAGGCAAGAGTTAGTACAGCTGCTAATTGAAATCGATAAAGAAGGTTGATATGCGCTCACAATTCAGACCGGCAATCGTTTCTATTGCCATATTCACACTATTGACAGGGGTTTTATATCCTCTGGTGATCACAGGAATCGCTCAGGTGATCTTTCCACGTCAGGCAAATGGTAGTCTGATCGTACAGAATGGTCAGGTGCTAGGATCCGAGTTGATCGGGCAGTCCTTTGACGACCCGCGCTACTTCTGGGGTCGCCTATCAGCAACTTCATCTTACCCATACAATGCCGCCGCCTCTACAGGCTCTAATCTGGGACCCACGAATCCGGCTTTGACCGAGGCGGTTACCGCCCGCATAGCGGCATTGAAGGCAGCTGATCCGGTGAACAATTCACCCATCCCGGTGGATTTGGTGACCTCATCTGGGAGTGGCCTTGATCCAGATATCAGTGTTGCAGCTGCCCTTTACCAGGTACTGCGTGTTGCCAAAGCACGCGGGTTGAGCGAAGAGGTTGTACGAGCTTTCGTTGATCATTTTACCGAGGAACGGCAATTCGGCGTACTGGGAGAATCGCGGGTCAATGTACTCCTGCTTAATCTGGCATTAGATGGGATAAAATAGGAAAGGGAGCGTCACTCAATGAAACCCTTGCCTCCAGTAAATCGCCCCGATCCAGATGATTTACTAGCCCGCATCCAGGCTGAAGATAAGCAGAAGGCGCGTGGGCGCCTAAAGATCTTCTTCGGTTATGCTGCTGGGGTTGGTAAGACCTATGCCATGCTTGAAGCCGCCCACCAGAGGAAAGCTGAAGGGGTGGATGTTATCGTGGGATATGTAGAAACTCACAAGCGGGTGGAGACGGAGAATATGCTGAGGGGTCTGGAGGTCATCCCACCCAAAACCATCACATACCGGAATATCCAACTCCCGGAAATGAATATTGACCAAATTCTGGAGCGCAAACCACAGCTGGTGTTGGTGGACGAGCTTGCTCACACCAATACACCTGGCTCTCGGCATGCCAAGCGCTATCAAGACGTGGAAGAGCTCATCGCCGCTGAAATTAACGTTTATACGACGTTAAACGTCCAGCATCTGGAGAGCCTGAATGACGTGGTAGCCCAGATCACGGGCACCCAGGTACGGGAGACCATCCCGGATAGTGTGATTGATGAAGTCACAGATATTGAGCTGATCGATTTACCCACTGATGAGCTGCTGAACCGATTGAAGGAAGGCAAAGTTTATATCCCAGAACAAGCCGAGCGGGCGATTGAGAAATTCTTTCGCCAGGGGAACCTGACTGCCCTGCGCGAGCTGACGATGCGGCGGGCAGCTGAACGGGTGGACGACCAAATGTTGGATTACATGGGAAAGCGTGCCATTCCCGGTCCCTGGCCTGCAGGCGAACGACTGCTGGTATGCGTCAGCCCTGGAACAGTCAGCGAACGGTTAATCCGCACCGCCCGCCGCCTGGCAGATGAGTTGAAGGCTGAGTGGTATGCCATTTACGTCGAAACCCCTCAACAAACCAGGGTCTCCGCAGAACAACGTGACCGTGTCGATGGCATGTTGCGATTGGCGGAAGAATTAGGCGCTAAATCGGTCACCATTCCGGGTCAATCGGTGGCTGAGACTGTGACTAATTACGCACGCAACCAAAATGTAACCAAAATCATTATCGGAAAATCGCGGCGGTCGCGTTGGATTGAATGGCTACAAGGCTCTGTGGCGGATCAGCTGATCAGGCAGAGTGGGCCGATCGATGTTTATTTCGTGAATAGTGAACCCCAACCATCATTTAAACAACCTGAGCGATATTGGCAACCTCATCGACCGTGGCGTAGATATCTATTTGGGATTGCATTGGTAGCCGGAGCCACTGGGCTATGTGCCCTGGTTGCCCCTTATATTTCCCCTACTAACCTGGTGGTGATCTACTTGTTATCCACGGTTGTGGCTGCGGTGTTTCTGGGACGCGGCCCTGCTATACTCACCTCGATTTTGAGTGTGGTAGTCTTCGATTTTTTCTTCGTTCCTCCGAGCCTCACCCTGGCAGTGTCGGATACTGAGTATATACTGACATTTTTTGGATTGATATCAGTAAGTCTGGTGATCAGTTATCTAACTGCACAAGTGCGTGAGCAGGCGGAGGCAGCCCAGCGGCGTGAAGCACAGACCGCCGCATTGTATGAGCTCGGGCGTGACCTGACTGCTGCGGTTGGGTTAGAGGCAGTCGCAAAAACGATTATTGATCACATCAGCCAAATATTCAGTCGCGAAGTCGCGATATTTCTGCCTGAACGCGATGAATTAAAACTATATATGGCGCGCCCAGGTTTGCAAGTGGCAGAAAATGAGCTGGCAGTTGCCACCTGGGCATTCGAGCATAGTCAACAAGCCGGTCGCGGGACGGATACTCTGCCAGATGCATCCATGCACTATCAACCCCTCAAAACCACGCGTGGGGTAATCGGCATCCTGGGAATTAAACCAATCGGAATGAGCACCTACCTGAGCCCAGACCAGCGGCGGATATTAGATGCTTTTGCCAACCAGGTGGCTTTGGCAATTGAAGGTGCACGATTGGTTGAACAAGCTCGTCAGACGGAGTTGTTGGAAGCAACCGAAAAATTGCAAACAGCTTTGCTTAATTCGATTTCACATGATCTCCGCACGCCACTAGTTTCAATCACGGGTGCCCTGAGTAGCCTGGAAGAAGCCAGCCCAGCCCTGGATGAAGAAGTCAGCCGCAGCTTGATAGAAACAGCGCGCGAAGAAGCTGAGCGATTGAACCGCCTTGTGGGTAATCTATTGGATATCACTCGTCTAGAAGCTGGACCTATGAAACTTCACCGCGAATCATGTGACGTGCAGGAATTGATTGGGTCAGCCCTCGAGCAAATTGGTACTCCACTCAAGAACCGCCAGGTGAATGTGGAGATATCTCCGAAGATCCCGCTCGTTCCCTTAGATTTTGTGTTGTTTAGCCGAGTACTGGTCAATGTGATCGATAATGCCCTGAAGTATTCGCTTCCGGAAAAGCCAATTGATATCCGGGCACGAGTATCCAAACAAGACCTGGAAATCTCCATAGCCGATAGGGGAGAGGGCATCCCGGTAGACGATATTGAGCGCATATTCGATAAATTCTATCGAATTCAGAGGCCAGACAATGTCAGTGGGACTGGCTTGGGCTTATCGATATGCAAGGGTATTGTCGAGGCACATAATGGATGCATCCGAGCGGAAAATCGGCGCGGGGGAGGGGCAATCTTTACAATAAGAGTTCCATTAGAAGGGACTGGAAATCAATGAACGAGATTGGATTGCGGGTTTTGGTGGTAGATGACGAACGGGCTATCAGGCGATACCTGCATGCAGCACTGAATGCCCAGGGGTATACAGTCTACGAGGCAAGTGGTGGAAAAGAAGCCTTGAATATGACCGTAGCAGACAGACCAGACCTGATTATTCTTGACCTGGGTTTACCAGATCTGGACGGTGTCGAAGTTACCCGCCAGCTGCGTGAGTGGACACACATTCCTATCATCGTTCTTTCAGTACGCGAGCAAGAAAGCGACAAAATCAGTGCATTGGATGCAGGAGCAGATGATTATCTGACCAAGCCTTTCAGCAGTGGGGAGCTGATGGCACGCATGCGAGCTGCGCTCAGGCATTCCACACAATCAGCAACTGATCCTGTTTTTGAAACAAATAATCTAAAAGTAGATCTCACCCGCCGTCAGGTAAAAGTTAGTGGTGAGGAAATATCTCTGACGCCCACGGAATATGACCTGCTGCGCATCCTGGTCCAAAATGCGGGAAGGGTCTTGACCCATCGGCAGATGCTGCGCCAGGTGTGGGGAAGCGCCTATGAAAGCGAGGCGCATTTACTCCGTGTGAATATGAGCAACCTCCGACGGAAGATCGAGCCGGATCCCACCCGCCCGCGCTACATTATCACCGAGCCGGGGGTTGGTTATCGGCTAAGGTACGAATCATAATCCGCGCATCCAACGCCCGGCAGCCGTCGTTCTCCTGAAATACGCGTAAGGGATTGATATCCAGATCACGGATTTCCGGGAAGTCGATTAATAATTGCGAAAGACGCAACAAGGCATCACTCACCGCTGCAATGTCAGAAGGCTTGTGCCCACGGGCACCCTTGAGAATGGGGGCGCCGCGCAGCTCGTCGATCATCTCACCAGCTTCCTTGTGGGTGATTGGGGCAACACGCAGTGCCACCTCTTCAAAGACCTCCACAAAGATGCCACCCAACCCGATGATCACCACCGGACCAAAGTTGGGGTCCTGTCTGCCACCCAGGATCAGCTCCTGCCCACCTGTAACCATTGGCTGCACCAACACACCATCAATTTTAGCGTCCGGGTAAGATTGATGAATACGGCGCAGCATATCTTCAAAAGCTTCCTCTACGGCTGGTCCGTTGCGCAGGTTTAGCTGCACCCCGCCCACATCTGACTTGTGGGAGATTTGCTCGGAGATCACTTTAATCGCCACTGGATAGCCCATCTGCTCGGCAGCAAGGCGGGCTTCCTGCATGGTGGCTGCGTGCACACCCACAGCGGTGGGAATTCCATAATTTTCCAAAACCTGCATCGACTCAGAAAGGAGCAGATCCCTTTGCTCTGATCGAGCGTGATTGATCAAATTGCGTACAGCCTCACGATTAACGGTAAAAGTTGGGGTTCCTTCAGCGCTGCGAATCTCCTGCATGCGGTTGTAATAGCGGTAGCTCATTTCCAAGGCTCGGATGGTCTCGACCACGGCAGTGAATATTGGGAATCCGTAGGTTTGGCGCAGGTAGTTTACTTCCTGGGCGGAGGTGGATACATAATAAGCGACGGGCTTATCGTAGCGTTTCATCAACTCCATAACCCGCTCCAACAGCTTGCGGCTGGTTAGGATCTCGGCTTCAGAGGCTGTTTGTAGGAACACCACCCCATCCACATTTTCCAATCGCAGGGTCTGTTCGAGGATCTGGGCGTAAACCTCTAAATCAAACAGATCACCCAGATCAACTGGATTGGTCAGCTTGATGACTGAGGCGCGGAAGTGCTTCTCAATCTCGTCGAGGAAAGATTGGGGAAGCTGTGCGAGCTCAAACCCTGAGAGCTCGCTTGAATCTGCGGCCACCACGGCATGGCCTCCCGAGCGTGAAATGATAGCCAGTTTTTTCCCGCGCATGGGAGGCAGACGGAGGGCTTTCAGGTTGTTGAGCAGACTGGTGGCATCGTGCACACGGACAATATCCGCCTGTTTGAAGGCAGCCTCGGCAACCTTATCATCACTGGATAAGGCCGCGGTATGCGAGGCAGCAATGACTTTGCCCAGCTTACCGATATTGGATTTGAAAACCAGGATGGGCTTGGTGGAACGGCAAGCGATATCCATCAGGCGGCGCCCATCACGCAGGCTCTCCAGGTAGAGGAAGATCACTTTCGTGCCCGGATCATCCAACATGAATTCCAAGACGTCCTCTGCAGTGACGTCCAGCATGTTGCCCACTGAGACGAACTTATTCGGTCCGATACCTTCGTTCATCATCAGATTGAGCACCGAAAAACCAACCCCACCACTTTGGGAAATAAGTGAGACTTCTCCTGGTTCAGTGGGTATTTTCAAGCGCAGAAAGGGGACGCTGAAACCATTATCAAGATTGATCACCCCGACACAGTTTGGACCCAAGAATCGGATCCCGTACTGGCGCGCCACCCGTACAATCTGCTCCTCCAAGCGGAGACCCGCCTCACCATATTCACGGAAGCCGGCAGACTCAATGATCGCCCAGCGAACGCCTTTTTGACCGCATTCTTCAAGAATGGTGGGGACTGTATGAGCAGGGGTGAGAATCACTGCTAACTCAATGTGATCGGGGATATCTGAGACAGAGCGATAGATGCGGTGGGTCTGGACGAAACCGCCAGATGGTCCGACGGGGTAGACGATACCCCCAAAGCCAAACTCAACCAGGTTGGCGACGATGTTACGCCCCAGGTTATCCGGCTTATCCGAGACACCGATCACAGCAACGCTTGTGGGGTAGAAAAACTCACGCATATGGTTGAACCTCCTGTGCAGTTCGGGAGAGAAACATCACATAGAAATTATAGCCGAGGATGGAAAACCAGTGCATCAATAAAATAATTGGATTGGCAATTCACCCATGGAGGACTATACTTCACAACCATGAATGTCAAAAACATAAAACGTATTCATCGCATAACGGCACTGATCTTTGTCGCTTCCATCATCTTTTTCCTATTCTTCCAGGTCAACAAACGCAGCCCATTGGTCGAGGCCAACCCCTTCGCGGTTGATCCCTACGACGCAGTTGGGTCGATCGCCATTCAAGTGGTATTGTTGATCAGCATTCTGACCTATGCACGGGTGATACGCTGGCGGGATGACCCTGCACAAGAAAGGGGACGGCTGGTCCTGCACGGGAACATCCTAGTACTGGCAGCCATCTTCGTCACCTTGTGTGCCGATGTGATAGCAGAAATCGTCCAACCCATGGCCCCTTCATTATGGGGAAACATCCTGAGAATCGAGCTGGGATTGATGTTCGTGCTGACCTTTATTTGTGGATTGGGATTGTGGCTGGTCTTCAGAGGCACACCGACGGCTGCCCCCCCATCTGATCTTACCCCAGCGGATGCCATCGATGACCTGTGGAGCCTGGTACGCGTGCCGGTGGTTAAAGGTAGTGCAATCTTCCCAACTTCTGTTGCCGATTGGGGTAAGCGGTTTAATAGCGACCGGCTGTTTGCCGGCGTGCAATGGTTGAACCCACGCAAGCATCCGTGGCGCTTCACTAGTGGGGTGGGTTTGCTGGTCGGGGTGCTGCTCGTCGTGGCGCAGCTTCAGGAAGGTCTTCCGCCCAGCCTGAGTATCGGACTATTATTGATAGGGATCTTTATCTCGGTCGAGTTCGTTGCGGTTTTGGCGGGGTTCGCAATCTTTGGAGGCTATCTCGGATTACGACCGACATTCACGAATAAATAATCCTTTGGAATTTTTGGATTATAATTAACAGCTATACGGCAATGCCGTATAATTTGTGTATGGAGTTCATTGAAGCATCCGCTTTCACCAAATATATTTATACCTATTTAACTGATGATGAGTATTTTGGGATGCAAAGCTTTTTATTCAATCATCCAGCATCGGGAAAAATTATTCCCGGCTCCGGAGGTCTCAGAAAGTTGCGTTGGGCGATGGCAGGAAAAGGTAAAAGCGGCGGATTGCGGATTATTTACTACAAAAAAATATGCTGATGAAATTTGGTTGTTAGCAATTTACAGAAAAAGTGAAATGGATAATATACCTACACATGTATTGCGGCAAATTGCAGAGGAAATCAAAAATGTCTAATCGAGATATTGGTCAGGAAATTCTAGAAGGTGTGCGTGAAATTAATGCATTCAAGGCGAACAAGAAAAGTCTACGCACTCACACGCTTAAAGAGCCGGATACTCCGCAGGAGATACGGGCAAAGCTAAAGCTATCTCAGGCCGCGTTTGCGGGTTTGATGGGTGTCAGTCTTCGAACAGTTCAAGACTGGGAACAAGGACGTCGTAAGCCAAGCGGACCCGCGGAAGCTTTATTGAGGATCGCTGAACAGAAACCTGAAGTATTTACTGATTTATATTAAACATATATAGGTATGATAAAGGATTACCAGAAAACCAAATATAAGTATTGTAAATGTTTAGTCCAATTCGGATTTTGCATTCCAAATGATTTATATAATATCGCCCCGCCAACACATACATGCCGGGGCGATTGTGTTATTCAATATAAGCTTTTTCAGTCTTAAATATATATTGGTTAATGAGCTTATCCATCTTCTCCTGGCTGTATTGGCTCGGGTCGTTCGACCGAAGTGACGGCTAAAAGCTGTAGACCGAGGTCGCGCAGCTTGCCGATCAACCCGTAAAAGGCTGCCTGGTCGGTCACCAGACCGGTCAGGATCGTCTCGTCTGGTCCACAATGGGTAAGCTTAAAACCTTCGAACCATTCGGACCAGCTTTTGTCCATTTCCCCTTTGATCCTGATGGTCACACTCTGCATAGCACGCTCTCCGTAGCTTCGTTGGCTCTGCGGTTATTTATCAAACCGGAAACGCCAAAGTGCGATCAGGAAGAATATGATCCCCATGCCTAACAAGATGCCTATCTGAGGCAGAACCTGGATGAAGGAGGCATTTTCCGCCATCAGCTTGTAGAAGCCTTCAACAGCGTGATTCTGGGGGGTGAGACTGGCAATGAAACCCATAAAACCTCCCGACCGGTACATAGGTGTAGGTGTGATGGCAAGCGCCCCACCTAAGCCTGCCAGGACAAATGCCAGGATCACACCAATGCTATCCGCCTGTTTGCCGGTTTTTGCTATGGCGGCAACCAGCATGCCCAACGCGGCTGCGTTGAACGCCACCACCAAGGTGAGCACGACCAGCCCAAAAGGGGATTTTCCCAATGGGGTACCGAAAACCAGGCTGGCAACAGCGAATACCACCACCACTTGCAGACACGCCAGGAGCATATACGCTATCATTTTGCCAGCCAGAATTGCCCCACGTGGTATGGGTGCAGTCAGCAGTCGACGCAAAGTACCTGCCTCGCGCTCATATAATAATGTTCCACCAGACATGCCAACGATGAAATAAATAAACATCACCGTGAGCCCTGGAAACAGGTAGGCAAAGAAAGCTCCCATCGGGGGGCCCGTCTGCACTCCTGCTAGTTCTACAACCGAGAGATCAATCACAGGGTTGGTGCGCATTTCATTGATGCGGGTCATTATCACCCCCAGGCTTTGGGCTTCAACGGCGCGTGCCTCCTGGGGACTGGCAACGGTGAGGATACCGGCCTCGTTCAAAATGGTACGCACGCCATTTTGCACCTCTCCCCAGATGGAGAACTCAGCTACCACCTGCTTCACAATCCCCGTGACGATATTGGCACCTTCTGGTTCCGCTGGGTCCACTACCACCTCGACGGAGGTGGGGGTATAGCTATCAATCATCTGACTGAAATCAGTGGGGATGATGATTGCCGCGGCTGCCGCGCCTTTTGCCACTGGATCCTTGGCAGCCACAACATCCGAATAAACTGTGACCTGCAGCTGCTCAATCGCCTGAATAGCCTTGGCCATCTCCGATCCAAAAACACCCGCGTCCAGGTTCACCAAGCCAACCTTCAGAAGGATGACATTCCCTTGAGAACGGGTCATCACCAGGTTGGCGCCACCCATGAAACTTCCGATCATCAGCGGTAACAGGAACAGGATCACCAGCCAGGCACGTTCCTTGGATATCACCTGGATTTCTTTCCAGGCAACAGATAGTGTGTAGTAGACCGATTTCATAATCATGCTCCTGTACAGACTAGCGTTCAAAATCGAAGCGCCACAGCCCGATCACGAAAAAGAGCAGGCTGAACCCGAGCAGTACCCCCAGATCGAGAGCCACGTTTGACATATCGAGGCCGCGGATCAACAGGTCATCCAACGCACGATTAGCCCAGTAATGGGGCACAATCATGGGGATTGGGCCAAGAAAACGCTCCAATACGAAGAGAGGCACGAGGCTCCCACCCAGGAGACCCATGCCCCATAATAAAAGGGTACTCAACCCACTGATCTGATTTTCTGTGCGGGCGATGGCGGCAATGGCAATCCCGAAGGCACTGGAACAAAGAGCCAGTAATACCGCGATCAAGATCATACCGAGTGGGGCTTTCTCAATCGGCAGAGGCGTCAACCCGAGCAAACGCATCCCAAGGCTGCCAAAGGCAAAGATGACCACGATTTGAACCAGCCCCGTGATGAAATTAGGGAGGATTTTGCCGATCAGCAGCTCAGCCTTACTCAAAGGGGCAGCGGCTAGGCGCCGGAATGAGCCGATCTTTTTCTCTTCATAGATGGAGCGCGCCGTGGTCTGGGCAGCCAGAAAGACAAACAGGACGGTAAAACCTGGGACGGCTGATTGACTAAGGTCGGGGGTGGCTTCCTGTGTAGTCTCTTGCTGCGGGATGGTTTGGACGATGTTGATCAATGGCCGGGTCTGTGCGCTCGCGAACTGGGTATGTGCCTGCGCCAGGATACGCTCGGTGGTGAAGACCTGGCTTGATTCTGGAGAAAAGGCTTGCATATCACCCATTTGCTGCAGGCTGGCCACGATCTGGCTTTCTAGGGTCATATCCGCAGCGATACTTGCAATTACCAGGCGGATAGATTCTATCTTCTGTGGATCAGCACCCGTTCCAGTGGTTAAAACCAAGGTCACAGGTCGGCCTTGTTGGACTCCGGTGGTGAACTCTGAGGAAATGGTTAGAACCCCAACCACCTTGTTTTCATCCACCAAAGATTGGGCTTGAGTGGCTAAATATGGTTGAATCACAATGCTACCATCTGCAACTAACTTGCTTACCAGGTCCTGTGCAGCCACACCCCCGTCGAGGTCTACCACAGCGAGGCTGGGAAGTATGACCTCAGCACTCTTCCCAATCGCTCCCAAGGCACCGCTGAACACCATGATAAACAGCAGGGGAAGGATAAACAGCTGAAATAGCGTACCCCGGTCTTTAAACAGAATCTGGAGGTCTTTGAGTGCAATATTTATCGTCTTCATCTCAGCTACTCCCTCAGTTTCTTTCCGGTAAGGTGCAGGAAGACGCTCTCCAGGTTGGGCTGCATGATCTCCAGTGAGGTGATGACGATATCATGTTGGTTGATGTAACCAAGCACATTCACCACGGCCTCCTGATTTTGACTGGCCACGATCTTGACTACCGGGTTGGCAGTTACTGGCTTGACCTCTGCGGTGGATTCTTTACCTTCAGGAGCTGGAGGCGCAGGCGGTTGGGGTACCATGGAAGCTTCCTTGACCGCCGGGAGCGCTGCAATCTGGGCCAGAGTGGCCTCGTCCATTTGGTTTACACCCACATAGACCACTCCGCCACCCAGCATGGCGATCAGGTTCTTGATCGTATCCATGGCGATGATGCGACCTTCATCGACGATGGCTGCCCGGTTACAAAGGGTCTCAACTTCCTCCATGTAGTGGCTGGTGTAAACCACGCTCATGCCTCGCTCGCGATTGAGTCGTTGCACGCTCTCGAAAATGTGGTTACGGCTTTGCGGGTCCACACCCACGGTGGGCTCATCCAGGAAGAGCAAGCGTGGTTGGTGCACCAGCCCGGCGGCAATGTTCACCCTGCGCTTCATCCCACCCGAAAATTTGTCCACCACCTGGTCGGCGCGCTCGGTGAGGGCAACCACTCGCAGCACATCTTCCACGCGTTCTTTGAGCTCGCGACCTCGCAGCCCATAGATACGCCCGAAGAAGTTCAAGTTAGCCCGCGCACTGAGGGTGGGATAGAGAGCCAAGTCTTGAGGCACCAGACCGTTGATCTTCTTGACCTGGTCTGGTTCCTTGCGAATATCATGGCCACCAATCCGAGCTGTGCCCTCTGTGGGTGGGATGACCCCCGTGAGCATGGAAATGGTTTGGGTCTTCCCGGCGCCGTTCGGACCCAATAAGCCAAACACTTCTCCTTCTTCAACGGAGAAGCTGATCCCCTTGACGGCCTCAAAGTCCCCGTATTTTTTGACAAGATGATCGACTTCCAATATAGCTGGCATATGTGCTATTCCTTTCTTGTTTTTATCCTTTAGCTATCAGGCTCAAAAATATTACACCATAACTAAACTACTGCTTTGAACGGATCGAACAACCCTGATCCCCGCCTCGAGGGCAGCAAAGTGCGTATATCCTCGAGGCAATTCCATTCGCAATGACTAATCAGGCTTCTTCTGCTTTACCAAATACCTTACGCTTATCGAACCACGGCTTGAGGATCAAGTAAGCCCCCAGGATGATGAGCAGTAAGGCTCCATCCAAAGAAGTTAATCCAACAAGCTCGGCAATCCCACCAATGAGTGAGATAATGCCCAGGACGGTGGTGAATCCACTCATCTTGATCTTGTAGAAGTAACGGGCAACATTCAAACCGAGCATAATGACTCCGATGCCGATGGACCACACGCCTTTGGGAATTGTGTTGTCAGGCACCAATGCAAACCCGCCCAACATGATCAGGAACAGCCCCCAGGCTACGGATTCAAGGCGCTTATTGAGCGCAGCCTTTTCGGGATCCTGCCCGGGTTTGGCTTGTTCCACCTGCACCGTTTGCTCTTCCTTCTTTCCGGCAGTCGCCAGCAGGACGATACCCACCCCAGCCAGTACAACCGGTGGAACCCAGGGCATGTTTCGCTCTCCAATTTGGAACATGAAACTCTCGGGGGGTAAAGTCAGGTTCAGGACAGCCAAGGTGACCGCCACAATCAAGCAAATAACTCCCCAGATCAGCTGAGCCTTATTCATTCTCATTCTCCTCGCACACGATTCTAGATATGGATTAACCGGATCATTCTAACTTTATCAAATTAGAAGATGAGAATCATCTACCAAAAGGTATATTTGGGGGATTATTTTGGGGATCAGGATTAAAACTTCATCCGGTTTAATAAGGCTAACCATCCAAATTATTGGCGACCTAGACTAAACCCAGCTCTCTGGCACGGTTGGCAGCTTCAGTGCGGTTGCGCACCCCCAGCTTTCCGCACAGGTTGTGGATGTGCGTCTTAGCTGTCCCGGGGCTGATGAACAATTTTCCGGCAATTTCCCTATTTGTCAGTCCGGCGGTGACCAGCTTGAGCACCTCGACCTCACGCTCGCTCAATGGCTCAACCAAGACAGATCTGGTTGAGTTTGAGACGGGTGACCTTGTACCCATCGATGTCAGAAGCCGTCCAACATACTCAGTTGCAATACCTCGCTGGGCTACCTCGCGAAGGTGCGGGATGAGGCCCATGCCTGCGTCGACAAATGTGCGTATATAGCCACCTGGCTCTGCCAGGCGAATCGCATCCGTCAGGAATTCATGGGCAGATTCAGGAGTATTCGCCGCCAAAGCCTGTAAGACTCGTATTGCAATCAGGGCATAGCCCCAGCCAGCACGAGAACCAGTCTCATAACAAACGCATAATTGTTCGGCTGCCGCTTCTTTCCTCCCCTGTGCGATGAGCAATCGCGGTTGAATGAGTCCCAAAAAACGATAAAAGTTATGGGAATCTACCTTCGCGGAGGTTTGTTCCAACCAACGGGAGGTTGATTGTAAATCCCCCATCGTGAGGGCAACTAATGCCTGACACGCTGCGCAGCGGGCACGGGTTTGTACTGAAAAGTCGCGCCCCAAGGTGCAAGCCTGATCAGCTATATAGGAAGCAGCGCTCCATTCCTGGCGTGCGAGTAACAGGTAAACCTGCAGAATTAAACCGGCAACCTGAAATTCTACATTTCTCGTGCGACGGCTCAATTCCAGGCCTTGCTGAAGGTATTGCTCAGCTTGGTCAAGCTGATTCCATTCATAGTTGAGAGAACCCAAGTCGAAATGAGCTAGTGCAATGACCGGGATCTGTGAACCTCTTTGGATGATTGGTGGATATTTCGAAGCAGCCTCGCGGATAGCCCCCCGTGAGGCCATCGTTCGGGCGAGGAAAATCTCAGAAGTCAATTGAGCATACAGATTGCCTGATCCGGCAGCTTTTTCCTGAGCCTCATCCAAAGCCAGTTCAGCATCATCTAGATTTCCGTCGTGCCAGTAGACCAAACCTAAATTCATCAACAGGTTCCCGCGAGAACCGAAATCATTCTCAGGCAAGAAGGATAAAGCCAATCTTGATGTTTCGATTACGCGCGGGTTGTCTCCCAGAGACCGTGCCAGATAGGCTTGGGCAGTCGCCACCTGCCCAAGTAAAACTGACTCAGGTGGGGCAAGCTTTCCCGCTTGCTCCAAAACTGGCTCTGCTTGCGCATATTTTTCAGTAAGGAGTAATGCCCAAGCATAAGCCATACATAAACCGGGTTGTGAAAGGATGAGCTCCGTGGGTAGTTTCTCCAACCAGCCAATCAAGGTGACAACCTCCCCCTGCTTGAACATCCTTTCGTTGACCTGACCAATGAGCTGAGCCGCTTTCATCCAATCATGAGCCAACAGAGAATGGTGAATAGCTTCAGCAGGATATCCCTCGATTTCGAACCACTGGCTGGCACGGTGATGAAGGATGTCTTCGTCTATTTGTTGCGCACTGAGATGCCGTTGGTGACGAAGGAGCTCAGAGAACAAGCGATGGTACCTGTACCAGGTTCGGGATTGGTCCAGCGGCACAATGAACATGTTGGCTTGATCCAACCTCTCGAGCAATTCCCGGCATTCTGACCTACCGGTTACCGCGCAACATAATGGTCCTGATAAGCGATCCAGGATGGCAGTTTCCAATAAAAAATCCCGCATGTCAACAGGCTGCCGGTTGAATACTTCTTCAATCAGGTAATCTAAAATAAAGCGGTTGCTGCCAGTAAATGCCTGTATAAAGTTACTTTTATCCCTCAAGCCATGCAATGAAAGGGCAGCGAGCTGCAAACCTGCTATCCAACCTTCGGTGCGGCGTTCCAGGGCAACGATATCGTCATGGGTCAGGTCCAGCTGCATCACCCGGCTCATGAAATCCGAAATTTCTGGCAAGGTAAACCGCAGATCATCCTGTCGGATTTCCAGCACCTGGTTCCTAGCCCGCAGGCGGGAGATTGCAATCAGAGGGTCTTCCCTGGTGATTAAAACCAGGTGCATGCGGGATGGCAGGTGGTCCAACAGGAATGAAATTTGTTGATGGATCGAGAGATTGTTGATGGCATGATAATCATCGAGAACCAGGATAAATAACGACGGCAGAGCTGCAAGCTCATTCAACATGATGGTCAGGATGACATCAACCGGTGGAGGTTGCGGTGATTGGAACGTTGCCCGGAGGGATTCACCAAAATTTGACTGGAACCCTTGTATCGCGGCGATGAAGTAAGCCAAAAAACGAGAAGGGTCATTATCCGACTCGTCCAGGGATAACCAGGCGATAGGTATGCCAAGTCTTTGCAGCCATTCAGACACCATTGTGGTCTTGCCATAACCTGCTGGGGCAGAAACCAGGGTCAACTTGCGCAAGAATTCACTGTCTTGCACGAGGGTTTCATTCGAATACTCCAGCAAGCGAGTACGAGGCACAGCCACACTGCGTAAAGGCGGGACCCCAAGCTTAGTGTGCAACAGGATTTCGGTCATGTTAGTTACCGGGGGAAGCAGTCAGGGTAACAGTCATTGAGAATCAGCGATCCCTGCATTTACTACTAAATTGATTGGTTATCCAGGACTTGTGTAAACAAGTATGAGTATAGCATAATTCGATGAAGCTGTTTCTGAATACGGGAGGTTTTCTTATATCGCTTGACAAGTTCCTGTTATACATTCATAATCGGCTGTGCATAGTGGAAAAATTACAGGAATATACGCCTGTGTAAACCAGGAGGAAATATGAGAAATCGATGGATACCCCTACTTTTGACATTATTGACAGTACTCATACTCTTAACAGCCTGCTCTTCAGGAGTATCCAACACCGCACCCGCGGCAACCTCCAACCTGGACGGAGCCACACTGGTCCAGGAGCACTGTTCAGTTTGCCATGCTCTATCACGTATCGAGAGTTCAAATCGTACTGCCGCTGAGTGGAAAACGATTGTAGACTTGATGATCAACCGGGGCGCAAAGCTCACCCCCGGAGAAGAAACAGTTGTGGTTGACTATCTGGCCACCACCTTTGGAAAATAGGCAGATTCTCTTCAATTTCCAACCAAACCTGCTCCCGAGAGATAATCTCGGGAGCTTTATTATCCAGAGGCCATTATTAAGCCCCATTATCCTCTTTCATTCCTACCCCACGGTGGGGGTAGGAATACAATGCCAGGATAGCCAACAGGAACTCGCGATGGGTGGAATAGTCAGGAGTTCCAAAATTTAATGACCTCATACAGAATAAAAAGCCATCGGTGTTTCCGATGGCTAACGCTCATGATAACTCTCGGCTGATCGTTATAACAGGTTATTCGGTCATTG
>JBAPSY010000110.1:0-3999 GCA_049281855.1 Anaerolineales bacterium | reverse complement strand
TACACGAGGTGTCCTTCAGCAATGAAACCCAGTCTCATGAAGCAGGCATAGATATTGTCTATCAATAGATGAACCTCATCCTGGAAACGAAAAACATTACCAAGGAATTCCGCGGCGTGAGAGCATTGAACAACATAAGCTTTTGTGTCGTCGAGGCTGAGATTCACTGCATTGTCGGTGAAAACGGCTTTTTATTCTAAACTCAAGGGAAAGCGATAGAACCTATGACAGAAGCTAAACCCGTCGTGGAAATGCGGAACATCAAGAAGAGCTTTGCTGCTGTCCGAGCGCTTCGCGGGGTTGACCTGATATTGCACAACAATGAAGTATTGGGATTGGTGGGCGACAACGCTGCAGGTAAATCTACCCTGATGAAGGTTCTCAGCGGAGCTTACATCCCTGATGAAGGAGAGATCTTCATCGATGGAAAGAAGGTACATATTAGCGATCCTTTGCATGCGCGTCACCTAGGCATCGAGATGGTGTATCAAGACTTAGCCCTTGTCAACAAACTAAACGTGGCAGCCAACGTTTTCCTAGGACGTGAAGCGATGTCCCGAAAATTAGGCATGATTGGTGTAATTGACAGCCGCCGCATGGAACAAGAGACGAAACGCTTGCTAGATAGTCTCAAGATCGACATCTCATCTATGCGCTTGGATGTGGAGCAACTGTCTGGCGGCCAGCGCCAGGCGGTGGCCATTGCCCGCGCAACAGCTTTCAATGCTAAGGTCATCATCATGGACGAGCCCACAGCAGCTCTGAGTGTGGCAGCCATTGGCAAGGTACTCGATTTGGTGCGTGAGCTTAAGGCGCAGGGCTGTTCGATCATCGTCATCAGTCACCGTTTGGAAGATATCTACCAGGTGAGTGACCGAATGATAGTGCTACGGCACGGGCGCAAAGTCTGCGACTATCCTGTCACCGGTGATATTCACGAGTTCCGCGAGCGGGTGGTGGCCTACATAGTTGGCGCTCGTGATGATTTTCCCGAGGTCACAGTTGACTAATATGCGTTGGGGTATAGGTATCATTCTGGACTCTTCCGACCTGCTAGAGATACTCGGCTTGACGAACGCCTCCTGGTGCTTTGGGAGGGTAAACTCGCGGCAACACTCGCCACTTCGGAAACGCCTCCGGATGAGGTGCTTAATTGAGTGTCCAGACTCGCGACGTCTCACAAAGAAGGAGGCGCAAGTATGGCCAGCCAAAAACTAACCCCAACGAGTGAGCAACCATGAGAAATATTATAGCGGAACCTATTAAGGAAGAATCCCCCGAGATTGCGGGATCATCGGGGCGATTTTGGGGTGCATTACTTCTTAGGACTCTTATGAAATTTCTTCCTTTTGTCGCGGTTATCATCCTGTTTATCATTTTCTCGTTTACGGCGAATAATTTCTTCACTGTGCGAACCGTCCTCACTCTTGCCCTGCAGACAAGTGCGATCACCCTCATGGGCATCGGTGTAACCTTCACCATTATCACGGGTGGCATTGATCTTTCCATCGGATCGGTTGTTGCCCTTACTGGTACGATCGCTGTGATGGTCGCCCTTGAAGGAGTTCCGATTTGGCTCAGCTGGATCATTGGTTTGCTCGTTGGAGGTATATGCGGTCTCCTCAATGGGTTCATGATCACTAAAATGAAGCTTCCCCCGTTTATCGCAACACTTGGCATGATGATGGTCGCACGAGGGGTTGCCCTCACTATTACGAACGCCAACGCGTGGCCAGCACCGAAAGGTTTCGGCGAGCTTGGTAACGGCACTATCTTAGGGACCGGGCAAAAATTCCCTGGCATATCCTACCCGGTGATCATCATGATTGTCGTAGCTCTCGTCTTTTCCTTCATTCTGAGTAAAACACGGCTAGGCCGGTATACCTACGCCACAGGATCGAATGAAGAAGCAGCACGGCTTTCCGGGATCAAGATCCACCGGATCAAGAATATTAACTACATTTTCTCCGGTCTACTTGCAGGCCTAGTCGGCATCATTCTCGCCTCCCGGATGGTCACCTCCCAGCCCAACAGCGCAGTTGGCTATGAGATGAACGCAATTGCTGCCGCCGTTATAGGCGGCGCGAGCCTGATGGGAGGCGTGGGCACAGTGGGAGGAACGGTGATCGGATCCTTTATCATCGGAATACTCACGGTGGGCCTCACAATGTCGGGTGCAAACTACTTTATGCAGCAGATTGTTATAGGACTTGTCGTCATTGGTGCAGTGACAGTTGACCGGCTCAGAAACCGCAAATGAGCATCGGCCCAAATTCGTGCGTCTGCAACGCCGAGGCTCGCGTCTAAACGTGCAGACACTAAACCTAGTCCGTATGGACTGGGAAAAAATCAAAAGGAGAATGATATGAGAAAGTTAAAGTTCGTTACGGTAGTGCTGGTTTCCATGGCGATGCTTATTTCCTGCGGATCCCCGACTGCCGCCCCAGTGGCGACTACCGCCCCGGTGGCTGAAGGCCCGGTGGAGATTGCGGTCATTGTCAAGACTGGCAACTCCAGCTTCTGGCAGAATGTGCAGACGGGAGCCATGGATGCTCAAAAGGAGCTTAAAGCTCAGACTCCAAAGCTCTCGGTCACCTTCCTTGGTGCCCAGTCCGAGAGCAACATCAACGAGGAGATCAGTATCGTCGAGAGTGCGATCGACCGTGGCGTCAAGGCGATTGTACTTGCTCCTTCGGATGTGAATGCCCTCATCCCGGCGGTAGAAAAGGCCAAGGCTGCTGGTATCCCTGTAGTCATTATCGATTCGCTGCTTGCCGGTGACCCGTCCAACTATGTGTCATTCCTTGCAACAGACAACAAGGCAGCGGGTGAGGCTTGCGCAAAGACAATGATCGACCTGCTCGCCAAGGCCGGAATAACCGAAGGCAAAATTCAGGTCATGTCTTACGTCGCCGGCGTTGGTTCTGAGATCGGGCGCGTAGGTGGATTCAATGACTATATTAAGGCGAACTCGAAGTTTACCCTTCTTGCGACGCAGTACTCCAACGCTGACATGCCCACTGCGCTCAACCAGACAACGGACGTGCTCGCTGCCAATCCGGACCTGGTAGGCATTTTCGGTGCTAACGAACCGACTGCCATCGGCATGGGCACCGCTATCACACAGGCAGGCCTCTCAGGCAAAATTGTCGCCATTGGATTTGATGGCAATAGCGTCTTACAAGGCTTCATCAGGGACGGTACCCTCCAGGCCATTGCTGTTCAAAGCTCCTACAACATGGGTTACTTGGGAGTCAAGACTGCCTATGATGCTTCTATCGGAGGAAAGACGGTTCCCGCCGGGGTCGACACCGGATTCATCATGGTAACTAAGGATAACATTGATACTCAGGAAGCGAAGAACGTGCTTTACTAAGCTCCACTATACCCCGACTGACGACAAGTCCTCAAGGCGGACGGCCCGCGGTTTAGTATACGGGCCGTCTCGCCTTCAAATTAGATAGCCCATGATGGGCCGCATTGCAGTGGGTGACGATAGAATCAGTATGTGCCTAAGTGAATATCTGCATTCTGGGTAAGATCTGTAATGCAGTATCAGAAACCTCGTCGATATTCCTACGATCAGGAGTAGACCGAGAATGCTTAGCGGGTCATTCGATATGCTAAGGCTGAGGACATCGCCGGATAGAAAGTCGGCTATATACACCGTCATTTCCAGGATTGGGTTTCCCTGAAGCATATCCTGATAAGGTTGTGCGAAACATTGATAAAATTATGACAGGAAAGAAAGATACGCTGCCCCATATAACATACGATATCCTTTATCATATTGAAAAGAAATCCAATCGATAGTTCAGATACAATTCCTGAGTGGAAAACTGCTTGATTATTTGTACCGTAATTAATTAAAATCTTCGGACAAACAACGTGAACAGGGTTTATCAGCCATATTGTATTCGGTTGCTTCCAGTGCTTGTGGTAACCACATTGAAGATATTTGATTCCCAATCCGACAGGCAAAAAAAGCTCAGCCTGAAT
>JBAPSY010000109.1:0-30448 GCA_049281855.1 Anaerolineales bacterium | reverse complement strand
CTTCATAGTAGCTGATGTTGGGGGTACTCACATTCGTGCTGCTTGTTTCCCAGCTCAAAGCCAAAAACCTACGATAGTAAAACGTATTCATACAAAGGGACCAGATGCTCCACACGAGCGCTTAATCAATCTGATTGCAGCCATCGTTCCAAAGGATGAAAAGATTGTCGCAATCACAGTTGCAGCTCCCGGACCGACTGATCCATATGAAGGAATAATCTTTGAGGCGCCCAACATCCCGGGCTGGAATAACCTGCCGTTAAAAAAACTCATCCAGGAACATTTCAATGTTCCGGTAGCAATTGGCAACGATGCCAATCTGGCGGCCCTTGGTGAGTGGCGTTTCGGTGCAGGAATTGGGCACCGCCATTTGGTGTATATAACCGTCAGCACGGGGATCGGTGGTGGAGTCATAATCGATAATCAATTGCTGATCGGTGTTCACGGATTGGCAGGTGAGCTTGGACATATCACTGTAATCCCCGATGGACCTTTATGCAGCTGTGGTCAACGGGGGCATTTAGAAGCTGTCTCTTCCGGTCCTGCCATTGCCCACTGGGTGGAACTTGAATTGAGCCAGGGTATTCCTTCCTCGTTGCCTGCAAATCGACCGATCTCAGCAAGAGAAGTTTCCCTCGCTGCCAGTCAGGGTGACGAGCTTGCCCAAGCTGCACTTGCTCGAGGTGGTAGTTACCTTGGGATCGCAATTGCTGATTATCTCCATGTTTTTAATCCTAGCGTGGTGATCATCGGAGGTGGAGTCTCCCAAAGTGGCGAAGCCTTCTTTGGTCCTTTACGCGCTGCAATGAATGAACATGTATTATCCAGGAAGTACCTGGAGAATTTGACTTTAACCACCTCTGCATTAGGGGATGATGTTGGGTTAATGGGTGCATTAGCCCTAGCACAAACCTTAGGCGAACCAGCACCATGCCAGTGATAACAAAACGTTGGGAGGTGGCACCACCCCCTCCTTCAGAAGCCATCCAAGAGCTGAGTGGCTATCCTCAGATACTTCGTCAAATTCTTTATAACCGCGGCTACCGAACCCATGAACAAGCACGCTTGTTTTTGGAAGCCCAAACTCCTCCGGGGAGCCAGCCATTGAATTTGCTTAATCTCCCCAAGGCTATGGATCGTATTAACTACGCCATCCTGCACCATGAAAATATCGTTGTTTATGGTGATTACGATGCGGATGGTGTTACAGCTACAGCCTTATTAGGACTAGCGTTGAATGCCTTGGGGGCAGAGGTTAGAGAATATATCCCAAATCGATTTGATGAAGGTTACGGATTAAATCTTGAAGCCATGCGCACTTTGTCTGAAGAAGGAGCGAATTTAATCATTACCGTGGATTGTGGAATACGCTCATGGGAAGAAGCAGATTATGCTCGCTCTATTGGCATGGATTTAATTATCACTGACCATCATTACCCACTCGATGAGCTTCCAAATGCCTTTGCAGTTATAAATCCAAAACAAGCAGGAGATAATTATCCCGAGAAGAATCTCGCTGGAGTTGGTTTGGCTTATAAATTGGTTGAAGCAATCTCCCTATCAGAAAAATACCCAAACCTGGATTCACGAGATTATCTTGACCTGGTTGCTCTCGGTACCGTCGCTGACCTGGTACCATTAACCGGGGAAAACCGGTCGCTTGTCCGTTCAGGTTTGGAGTATATTCGTCAACCTCTTCGTCAAGGTATGATGGCTTTGATCGGTGTTTCCGGGTTAACCCCTGCTCGAATCACGACTACGGATATCAGTTTCGCCTTGGCACCTAGATTAAATGCTTCAGGCAGGTTGGAATCTGCATTAGCCTCATTACATTTATTGACCTCTCTAGATCCTATGGAAGTCGGCCAACTCGCTCAATGGTTGGAAATACAAAACCGCGATCGTCAAAAGATCATGCGTGACATCCAAACCAAGGCTGAAAAACAGATTATCATCGATGATCGAGTTCCCCTCCTGTTATTTGCTGCAGATGCAGAATATAACCCTGGTGTGGTTGGGTTAGCTGCCTCAAGGCTTACCGAGCAGTATTATCGCCCGTCGATCATAGCAAGTATTGGTGAGATATATACCCGAGGTTCTTGCCGAAGCATCCCTGAATTTCATATCACTCAAGCTTTGGATCAATGCAAGGATTTGTTAGAACATCATGGTGGGCATGCTGCTGCTGCAGGGTTTACAATTCGTAATGAGCTTCTTCAAACCTTAATTGCCAGGATGCAAAACATCGCCAAACAGCAACTCGAAGAATTGGACCTGCGACCAAAAATCTTTGCAGAAACAGAGATACCCCTTTCTGATCTTAAACCTGATTTGCTAAAATATCTGGGCTGGCTACAGCCTACTGGTATGGGCAATCCAACACCCGTCTTTATGTCGAGAGAACTAAAAGTTACCCGTCAAAAGGCGATTGGCGCAGATGGCTCCCATTTAAAATTATCAGTGACTGACGGTAAGATAACCTATGATGCAATTGCCTTTCGGCAAGGTCATTGGGTGGCTCAACTCCCTCAAACGATTGATCTAATGTACTCATTCGAGCTTAATGAATTCAACGGTCAGATTTCTCTCCAGCTAAACGTAAAAGATATCAGACCATCGCTTGGCTAATTCCTTTCCACAGGTCAATCGACAAAACGATATTTTATTAACGTCCACATAGCAATGAACGCATCTCTCATCTTAATCTTTTTTCCCTCTGAATAATCACGTGGATTAAATGTTATTGGGATTTCATAGATTCGAACCTTGCGTTTCAAGATTTTAGCTGTAAATTCAGGTTCAAATTCAAATCCATGTGCATGCAAGGTCATATTTTCAACGATCTGGCGACGAAACAGTTTATAACCGGTTTCCATATCAGTTAGTATATTATTGTAAAGAATATTGGTGACCAGGGTTAAAATCTTATTTGCAACCATATTCCAAAAAAGAACCGGTCTACGACCTGCTCCAAGAAACCTGGAGCCATATACCACGTCCGCTATTCCTTCCTGGATAGGTCGCAGCAAGTTAGGATACTCACGTGGATCATATTCCAAATCTGCATCCTGAATTAAGATCAAATCTCCACTTGCATTCTCAATCCCGGTCCGGATAGCTTTCCCCTTCCCCTGATTATGGTCGTGAAAGATGACCTTGACTTTCCCTTCCATGTTGATATTCGCGAGCAAGTCTCGGCTGCCATCGTTTGAGCCGTCATCGATAGCCACGATTTCGTCTGCCAGACCTGTTGCCTGTACGCGCTTGATAATTTCCTGGATGGTTTTGACTTCATTGTATACAGGGATAATTACGGATAATTTCATTGTTATTTATAATCCTTAAGTAAATTTTATCCTATTATTTTATTACATGGTATAAATAAAAACTACTTGCCATGCTATAATCATCTGGGGTTTAGTCTATAGCATATTAGCACAGGAGGTTGAGTGATGGATGCATCTACACGTGCAAGACCAATGATGGGAACCGGAAGTGGTGTGTTTACCCCTCCAATTCTGCAAAAAATCGAAGATACTGGTCTATCTCCTCTTTGGCTACAGGATCTAGCCCTGAAAATCCTTTATTTCCAGGGTTATTTGACAGGTTTTAAGATTGCGGAGGAAATAGCGCTGCCATTCACAGGCATCGTTGATCAGATCCTTGAAAATTTAAAACGCGAGAAATTCGTGGAAGTGAAGACCTCTCAAATGGGTTTAGGAGAGGGTGCATATTTGTACGCCATCACCGGAGCAGGTAGTGATCGGGCGCGGGAAGCCTTGGAGCGCAGTCAATATGCCGGACCCACCCCAGTACCAATCCAGGTATACAACGAGTCAGTCCTCCGCCAGGCACAAGGTCGACCAACCGTTACAAATCGCATGATGCATCAGGGTTTATCACATCTGGTTCTCCCCGAGTCGACTTTCCAACGCATAGGTCCAGCAGTTAATTCGGGTACCTCAATTTTCATGTATGGACCTCCTGGAAACGGAAAAACAAGCGTTGCTCGAGCCATTGGGAATATGATCCTGCATGAAAGTATGTATATCCCATATTCTATCTATATCGATGGTCAAGTAATTAAAATGTATGATTCGGTCAACCACCAGCTATCAACGGAAGAGACTTCCTCATCAAGTAGTTCAGCCGCCGGCAAGACAAATGGTAGACGTGATATGCGCTGGTTACGGATCAGACGACCTTTCATTATAACCGGTGGTGAATTGACTTTGGCCGGACTCGATTTGGTATTTGATGATGTACACAAGTATTATGAAGCACCTTTTCAGGTTAAGGCAAACGGTGGCATGCTTCTTATTGATGATTTTGGAAGACAACTCGTACGCCCTCGGGATCTACTCAATCGATGGATTGTGCCACTCGAAAATCGCATTGATTTCATGACGTTGCACACGGGTCGCAAGATTGAGATCCCCTTTGATGTGCTGGTCATTTTCTCGACAAATTTACCCCCTCGCGATCTCGTTGATGAAGCTTTCTTACGGCGGCTGCGACATAAGATCGAGGTTGGGGATCCGACCTTTGATGAGTATCGCGAGATTTTTACTAGGGTTGCATTAGCGAAAGGCGTTCAGTACAACGATGAAGGTTTGGCATATCTTCTCCAAGAATGGTATATCAAACGGGCGCGCAAGCTGCGTGGCTCGCACCCTCGCGATTTGTGTGATCAAATTCTAGATATTTCTCGATACTTGTCCGTTGAACCAGCCATGACGCGTGATCTTCTCGACAGGGCAGCAAGCGCCTACTTCGTCGAGTTATAAATCGGTCTCATGTCTGAAAAAAAAGACAGCTCCTCATACGTTGATCTAAATAGACCAACGATATTTGCACATCGAGGCTCAAGTGTTTATGCCCCCGAAAACACCTTAGCGGCTTTCAAGCTGGCGGTTGAGCAACGAGCCGATGGAATCGAGCTGGATGTAAAACTAAGTGCTGATGGTCAAGTCGTTGTGATGCATGATGATACCGTCGATAGAACCACGAATGGCACCGGACGAATAAAATCATTGACCTTGCTCGACCTGAAGGGATTGGATGCAGGTTCGAAATTCGATCCCACATTTCACGCTGAAAGAATCCCGACCCTGGCAGAAGTGTTTGATACTGTTGGAGGCAAGGTATTTATCAATGTGGAATTAACCAACTACTCTTCCCCAACCGATGATTTACCGGATAAAGTAGTTTCATTGGTGAAGAATTTTGGTCTGGAAGCAAAAGTTTTACTTTCATCATTCAATCTTTTGGCGTTAATCCGCGCTCGATATTTGCTTCCTATGGTTCACCTGGGATTATTAGCATTTTCAGGAACTGCTGACGCCATTCTTCGCTCGAGGTTGTTGAGGTTTGGACCACGTCTTGCCTTGCATCCATCTGCGAAGGATGTCTCCTCCCAATTGATCCTAACTGCCCATCGCACAGGCTGTCGAGTTCATGTATATACCGTTAACGAGCCAGATGTCATGCAGCTGCTTTTATCTGATGGCGTGGATGGAGTTTTCACCGATGACCCCCTGATGGCACAAAAGGTTATAGCTGAATATACTAAATAATATCCATGATCCCTTTCGCATGGCTTGAACAAGCGTACGAGCGCATTGGTCCATTTATCCATAAAACTCCTTTAACCTATGACGCTCAAAACAACCTGTATTTGAAGTGGGAAAATCATCAGGTAACTGGCTCATTTAAAGCCCGGGGAGCATTCAATAAAATACTATCTCTACAAGGTTGGGAGCTTGAGCGCGGATTAGTGACCGCCTCAGCTGGTAATCATGGACAGGGGGTTGCATTAGCAGGTCAGATGAAACATGCTCCGGTTATAGTTTTCGCCTCTGATCATGCCCTTAAGATAAAAATTCAAGCAATGCACGACCTAGGTGCCGAAATTCATTTGGTTCCTGGTGGCTATGGGGAAGCGGAACGTGCTGGAATATCATACGCCAATACCATGGGTGCCATATGGGTATCACCTTATAACGATGGAATGATTATCGCTGGTCAGGGAAGCATTGCACTAGAAGTCTTGAAAGAATTACCAGATCCATCCTCGACCACCTGGATCATACCAGCGGGAGGAGGGGGCCTTGTTTCGGGGATTGGATGCGCACTACAGAAATTAAATCCCAGACCAAAATTGGTTGCTGTTCAATCAAAAGCCTCCCCATTCCTTTATGAGATTTATCACCATGGCACTCAGGTAGGTGTGCAAGAGCAGCCCAGCCTTGCTGATGGATTGGCAGGTCCAGTCGAAGAAGGCTCCGTTACCATCCCAATCGTAAAAAATTACGTAACCGATTTTATCCTGGTTTCTGAAACTGAAATTCGTAGCGCGATAAAATATGCATGGTATACATATCACGAACAGATAGAAGGGTCGGCCGCAGTCTCCCTTGCGGCAGTATTAACTGGTCGGGTTTTAGATAAACCCGCTCTGGTCATCCTAACCGGTGGAAATATAACCCCTGATGATCTTGCACAAATCATCCATGATCCAAATCTATAGTCCCGTTAATTATACTGAATGATGGAAATAACCCCCGATGAAATTATAGTTGTCTGCATATCTCACCGAGTGAGGGATGGTGAGTTGGTCGCACAAGGAATTGCTACCCCTTTAGTTGCAGCAGCATACCTTCTTGCCCGTCGCACCCATGCACCGAATTTATATTTTTCTTCTGCTATTGGTCAGGGTATTTGCAGGCATCCTGCTCCTCTGAGTCTTAGTCAGGTCGAGCGGTTATGGTTGGACCGTTCGTTGGTCAATATTGGATTTGCCCGTGCAGTAAGCGAAGTATTGCCTACTTTGCGTCCATTGGAATTCTTCCGTCCTGCCCAAATCGATCCATATGGAAATATAAATAATATCGCCTTCGGGAAAGATTTCCACCATCCACGATTAAGGTTGCCTGGTACAGGTGGAATACCTGATGTCACGACTTACCTGAATGATGTCATGTTATATGTCCCTCGCCACTCAAGGGTCACATTCGTAGCTCAGCTTGACTTTTGTGCCGGACTCGGGCATAATTCCGCGCGCAAACACGGAAATGGTCCTCGTTATCTTGTCACCGATCTGGGGCAATTCGATTTTGCCTCTGGCCGGATGCGAATAACCTCGTTTCATCCTGGTGTGACTATTGAGATGATTCAGGCTCATACAGGGTTTCCTCTTGATATATCGCCTGAAGTTACGGAGACGACTCCTCCTACGATTGATGAATTAAACCTTCTTCGTAACGAAATTGATCCTATGAACATTCGCCGACTTGAAACACTTAGTGGTCCATCCCGTCGGGAACTATTACATAAAATAATTGAAGCTGAGAAGCATATTCCAGCAATGAAATAATGAGTATTTCTATTAGGTTGAGAATGCACTCTGTTATTCGAAAGTTATTCTTATCATTATTTGTCATTTGCGTGATATTTCCAATTTCAATTGGGCAAGCTGCACCTTCAGCGCAGGCAGATACCAGTAATGAACCAGCTCAGGCATTATTGGACCAACTTACACCTGAAGAACGTGTAGGACAACTCTTTTTGGTCACGTTTACGGGTCCCGAAGCAGGGATTGGTTCATCAACAGGCGCTCAAATATATGACCTGATTGTAAATTATCATATCGGTGGAGTGATATTAAATTCCGCAAACGATAATTATATCGGCTCAGACCAGACCCTTGTCTTTGCCCAAAGCTTAACGGACCAACTCCAAAGGGATGAATATAGCGCATCACAAAATCCACAAATAAATCCTGAAACCAATGAAACCTATACTCCAGCCTATATCCCCCTTTTTATTGGGACTTCCCAGGAAGGTGACGGTTTTCCATATGATCAAATCCTAAATGGATTGACCCCGTTACCAAGCCAAATGGCACTTGGAGCTGCCTGGAGTACAGATTTAAGCCAACAGGTTGGGAGTGTTCTTGGAAAAGAGCTTTCAGGGTTGGGATTCAACCTACTTCTCGGACCATCATTGGATGTGCTTGAAGTACCTAGTACAGATAGCGGAGGGGATCTAGGTATCCGGACGTTCGGAGGCGATCCATTTTGGGTAGGTGCATTAGGTCAAGCCTATATTGCAGGGGTTCACATTGGAAGCAATGGAAAGATGGTGGTGGCAGCCAAGCATTTTCCAGGTTTTGGTGGCTCTGATCGGTTGCCCGAAGAAGAAGTCGCCACAGTCCGTTCATCGCTTGAACAACTTAAACAAATTGATTTGGCACCTTTTTTCGCGGTTACCGGCAACGCACCTGACGCCGAATCCATGACCGACGCATTGCTTGTATCTCATATCCGTTATCAGGGATTTCAAGGCAATATTCGTGCAACTACCCGTCCCGTAAGTTTCGATCCCCAAGCATTTTCACAGCTAATTTCCTTACCGGCCTTCGATATCTGGAGGCAAAATGGTGGGGTAATGATTAGCGATAATCTCGGAAGCCGTGCAGTCCGCCGTTTTTATGATCCCAGCGGTCAAACCTTCAATGGGCCACTCGTCGCTCGAGATGCATTTATCGCCGGGAACGATTTGCTTTATCTGGATAATTACCTTTCGAGTGGAGACCCTGATGTATTCACCTCCTACGTGCGTACTTTAGTTTTTTTTGCTCAAAAATATCGCGAAGACCCTGCCTTTACCCAGCGAGTGGATCAATCAGTACTGCGTATCCTGACACTCAAATTAAAGATATATAACAATTCGTTTTCTGTCGCAGCCACGCTTCCAAATTCAGATGCTCTAAACTCCATAGGCTTATCTTCCCGGGTGACGTTCAATATTGCCCAACAAGCTGCCAGCCTGATCAGCCCCTCCCCCGATGAGCTGAATATTGCCATACCCTCCCCACCCGCCCGGGATGACCACATCATATTTATCAGCGATACTAGGGTATTTCAACAATGTAGCACATGCCGGCAACAATATTCAATCGATGTTGATGCATTTAAAAATGCCGTCATCCGATTATATAGTGGAAGTGGTCAAGTCATCCCATCCAACCTTAATTCGTATTCTTTTCAAGATCTATCGGATATGCTTAACGTAGGCACAGGGCTATTGCAAATAGAGAATGACTTGCGCGGAGCTGAATGGATTGTATTTGCGATGGATTCCGTTTCCAGTGATATTCCGGTTTCACAAGCATTACGCCAGTTCCTCGACTTGCGTCCTGACCTAATTCAAGGGAAGCGTTTGATTGTCTTTGCACTTAGCGAACCCTATGCCCTTGACGCCACTGATATATCAAAATTATCTGCTTATTATGCTCTTTATAGTCGTTCCAGCTCTTTTATAGAAATAGCAGCTAGAATTCTGTTTCATGAAATCCAACCATCTGGTCACCTTCCCGTATCAGTCCCAGGCATTGGATATGAAATTCTTGAAGCGACTGCCCCTGATCCTAATCAGGTAATCCACATTTATCAGGATGTCCAAGGCTCCTCACAAATCGAAGGGACCCAAACGCCTGCCCCTACCCCAACTTCATTGAAAGTTGGGGATCCAATTTTTATTGTTTCTGGCATTATTTTGGATCATAATGGGTACCAGGTTCCAGATGGAACCATTGTGCGATTTACACTTTACCACGATGGCGATAGTGTCCCTGGACAAATTGTTGAATCCCAAACCTCTCAGGGCATTGCCCGAGGCAATCTGTTGATCGACCAATCCGGAGAGATTAACATCCGGGCAGAGAGTGGATCAGCCTTGTCCTCCGATGTATTGTCTTTTGAAATCCCTCCAGAATCGATCACCTCCACCCCACTTCCACCTACTCAAACGCCAATCCCATCACCAACTCCAACCATCGTTCCAACCAACACACCAACAGCAACTCCTCTAGCAACAACCATTCCTGTTAGCGTACCTGATCAAGGAAATGTGGATTTTGGAGATTGGCTTGTCGCACTTATCGTCACTTCCATAATTAGTGGAGCTAATTATTGGATAATCAATCTTAAAAGCGGACTTCGTTGGGGTGTTAGAGCTACCCTGCTCCCCTTGATTGGTGGAATGTTTACCTATATCTACCTGGCTATAAATATGCCTGGTAGTGAATCTATGCTCCAGCAAATGGGAACCTGGGGGGTCATGTTATTTGTGATTATTGGGGCAGTGATCGGAGCTGGAATTGTCTGGATCTGGCAGATGATGGATCTCCGAAACATCAAACCAGCATAAGATTACCGAGCCAAAGTAATTATTAAACTGAAGATAATCAAGCCTGCGGCTACCCAGAGCAAAACTCTCTCGCGCGTGTTGGATAGGATCGACATCAGTGAAGGTGTTTGTGGCTTCTTGGATGGCCCGATGGGTGGGATCCAATTCCCGATCAATGCCTGACGGAAAGATTCGACATCCTGCGGACGTTCATCAGGGTGCAAGTTCATCGCCCACAAAATTGCTTTTTCAGTACGCACATTGATTTCAGGATTGACCTGACGTGGAGGGGTTAAATTTTCAGGATGTAAGAATCGCTCGCGCGCTTCCACCGGTGGTTGGTTGGTGAGTAAGTGATAAAGGGTTGCCCCAAAAGCATAGATATCACTACGCCGGTCGGTGTGACCTGTATCCCCCCCGTATTGCTCCAAAGGCGTATAAAGTGCCGTACCACGCCCTTGCAATATAGTTATCGTCATTTCTTCTGAAGCCAAGATTTTTACCAGACCAAAATCCACCAGTTTTATTAACCCGCTGGGTGTGACTTTGAGATTACCTGGTTTAATGTCGCGATGTAAGATTGGAGGTGTTTGATCGTGCAAATAACTCAGGGCATCTGCGATTTGGTTTGCCCAGGAAAGTACCTCTTGCTCAGGTAAAAAAACTCCGCGTTGACGCGCCTCCATCATCAATGTGCGCAAATCATTCCCTGGAACAAAATCCATTACCAGGTAATCACGCGGCCCAATTGAAAAGAAATCTGATACCTTGGGTAGATTAGGGTGATCCAGGCGCGCTAAAACTGTCGCTTCACGGAGGAATTGATCGCGGGCTTGTTGGACAACCTCCTGTGGTAATGTGCGGTCATGCTCAACCTCTTTAAGCGCACATTGTCGCCCTTCCAGGCGGAGGTCATCTGCAAGGTAAATACTGCCCATGCCTCCGTGCCCGATGATCCGGCGAATTTTGTAGCGACTTCTCAGGACTTCTCCAGTCTTTAAGGGCGTCGGCATGTTTTTTTTAATCCGTTGGCGTATCGGATGGGGATATTATACCTTTGGTTTAGTAAAGAATGGGGGGATCCGATGAATGGCACGGAGGTGAGATTTTTAAACGATATAATTATGAAATGTTTCCTTCACATACCTACCTTGATCAAATTCATATTCCGTATCTCACCATTAGCTTTCCACCTTCCACCCCTAAAGGGGCTTCGAGCGTGGCGATTGCATTGGGACTGAAAGAACACCAAACCATTAAAACTCTGATATTCGAAGCAGATAATGGAGAACAGGTACTCATTATGGTTGGTGGAGATCAAAATGTCATTTCTGGTCACCTTAAGAAAGTCGTCGGTTCCCGAAACATTCAGCTTGCCAGCCCTGAAAAAGTAATCCAAACTACGGGATATATAATTGGTTCTATCCCTCCGTTTTCTTGGCAACCAGACGGATTCCGGTCATTCTTGGATTTGGATATGATGAAAGAGACCATCCTGGCTGTTGGGGCTGGAGTATGGGGTAATGAAATATTAATTACCCCCGTAAATTTGGTAAATGCCAGCCGGGCTCTGGTGGTAAACTTAACCAATCGGGAGAAACCGATTTTTCCTCAGAACTAAAACGTGATATATTTATTACTCCCTGAACTATAGATGGTTTCCAGAGATTTACAAAGGATAAAGAAATGGCACTGGAGACTGAAGACTTTCCTTCATTGATCGCACAAGCAGGACCTTTAAACGGACAGCGTTGGATCTTGAAAGGTGATGTCATCGTTGGTCGAGATGATACATGCAATGTAATCATCCAAAATCGCCAGGTTTCCCGTTACCATGCCAGGTTTGTCACCTTGCCTCACGGTGTTCAATTGGAAGACTTAGGGAGTAAAAACGGGACACATATCAATGGGCAAGAGGTTGTAGAACCCATTCTGCTTCAGGACGGGGATGTAATCCAAATCGCATTTGCCCAACAGTTTATTTATTTGAGCTCTGATTCCACTTTACCTCTGGAAATGCCTCCTGAAAAACCTACCGAATTTGTTGCAGTTCCAAGACTGCTTAAATTGGATAAACGCTCGCGCCGTGTTTGGATTGGAGATGAAGAGTTGCTTCCTCCACTTTCCGTCTCTCAATATCAGTTAATGGAATTGTTATTCAATAATCCTGGGCGTGTTGTATCCCGCGCAGAATTGATTCAAGCTGTATGGGGACAAGAAGATGCCATTGGTATCTCCGAGCAAGCTTTGGATGCCCTTGTACGCCGATTGCGCGACCGGCTGGCTGAGATTAATTCGACGCATCCATTTCTGATTACTGTTCGTGGGCATGGATTGAGGTTGGATAATCCACCCTATAAATAATTGCATAATAAAATCGGGGCTGGTTGCCAACCCCGATTTATTATTTTAACTAAGATTCGCAGACATTGTTATCCTCAGGGCAAAACTGAAGACCTTATTCATCCGTGTTTTCAGTTCCACATCCTCCCCTGATTCTGTCCGAACTAATAAGCTGGATAGAATTTCCATAAACTCGGGTGTTATTTCGCCTTTGTGCTCGTCGAGTTTTTTATTCAACTCCTCATCTGAGGCTGCAGACTCCAGTAGCTCTTGAATTAATGCCACTTCAGGTGGAGGAGCACTGGCTTTATCCACCACCTCTTCGACTTGCTTTAGTCTGCTGATTTTTTCAAGATCCCCAGTTTTTCGTGCATCTTCCATTTCTTCATTGAAGGCCTGGACAAAAAATTCGTCCACTATCGCTAAATTTTGAGCCATCGTTTCCTTGATATCTTTAGCTTGCACGATTGTAGCTATGCTCTTTCTCGCTTGTAGCAACCTCTCTTCCATTTGTTTATCGATCGTACGTGTCATCTCTAATAATTGATCGCGTAGTTTAATTAATCGTTCCCTGCCATCCGCGCGTGCCCGATCGATCCTATCGCTTAACAACCGGAAAAACTCGTAATCCATCCCAGGTCGACCGAGGCTTGCCAGGACGCTTAATTGGGTCTCGTTTGGTGCTTTAATGACCATATCTAGCAGTTTTTCCCGCGTCAACGATTTCCCTGCTGATTGTAATGCCTGGATTGCAGCCTCAACATCTTTAGATTGCTCCTGGATCTGCTTGCCGAAGGTGGTCTGCGCTAACAATTTCTTTTGTAGATCACCCAATCGTTTGGCTGATGCCTGATCTCCATTGACTGCAGATGCCTCGATTAACCGGTTTAATAAGTTAAAAAAGTCGCTATCGAATAGTGCATCTTCCTTTGTGGTAATTTCTGCAATGCTTTCATCAGTTGCGTTCATCAATCTCTGTAGCAAATTCATCCGATCCTGTTGTGCTTGGATCATTTCTTTAGTAATTCCATCAGCTGCCAGGATGGTCTCCAGCATCGTTTGCAAGGTCAACATTGACTTTGGTTGAAGAAGATATGCTTTTCTTTTTTCTTGCGGCAGATTGTTCGTAACCCTGGTAATCAATGGACCGATGATTCGTTCTTGTTCATTGACCGGCAAGCCAAGCTCCGGGGGAAAATAAGTGAGCAACAAGTCTTTATTCGGATCGTGATAGACAAGTGGGGTTGCAATCATACCCTTATAACCACAATTTGGACATGAGGCAAAATTGAAAGCGCCCGATAGAATTTTTTGTTTTGACGTTGGATCCTGACCAACATCAAATAGTTGGTCGATATCAGCCATAATCGGCTGTCGACAATTCGGGCAGTTAATGCGCGTCTTTGGCATGTACAACTCCTAATCGAATATATCCCAAATATTTATGTCTCAAGAATTTCTGATCTCTGGCGATCAACTCCGCGGTATTGAAAAACATATGCGAGCACCATTGCCAGGCCGCGGGTCAGCCCAAATTCGTCCACCATGAGCTTCAACGACTGCGCGTGCCAAGTATAAACCTAATCCGGCGCCTTTCGTAGTTCGTTTGGCATTCGAGGACCGGTAAAAGCGATCGAAAATATGAGGAATATCTTCTGGTGCAACACCTGGTCCGTCATCACTGACACATACGATGACTTGCGCTGGGCGAACCTGCCCACTAACGCGAATCTCCCCTCCCTGAGGTGAATATTTTATTCCATTCGATATCAGGTTGGAGAGTACCTGTTCCAAGCGCGTTTCATCGCCCATCACAATTGGAAAATTTTCAGGAAAATCCACAACGATGTTATGGATGGAAGATTGTGTTTGAAAACGATTGGCTATCCGATCAGCGACCACATTTATGGCGACATCCGATAAACTGATTGACAGACCTCCAGCCTGTAATCTTGATGCATCCAATAAATTCTCAATCAGACCAGTTAATCGATCAGCCTCTTCCTCAATCACCGCCAGGCTGTCTTTCACAATTTCACGATCCCAATTTGCATCTTCTCGTCGAAGCGTTCCAACATATCCCTTAATCAGTGCAACAGGTGTCTTCAATTCATGGCTGATCACCGATATGAATGTACTCTTCAGCTCCTCTGATTCGCGAAATCTGGTGATATCGCGCACAGTCGCAATGATATTGAGCAAATTTCCGCCTTCCGATACAAGTGGTGCGTAGGTAATCCCAACGGGTAAGGATATCCCCGATGATCTTTGTAGGTCGCCTTCTACATACAGGGTGGCATTTGGTGTGAGCGGCCATCCCCCTGCCTCGGCTTGTTCCAGGGTCAGCATATCCTCATGACAGGTTAGGTTGATCACCTCTTCATGCGATTTGCCGACAATATTTTTTATTGGTTCTTCAAGTATACGGGCAAAGGCTGGATTACAGCGGGTGATGACATGGCCTGGTGCAAGGATCAAAATACCATCCGCTGCAGAATCGATCAATGCATCCATGCGTTGCTTATCCTGGCTCACTTGCTGGTAGAGTTGGGCATTGTCCACCGCAATGGCTGCCTGATTTGCAAAGCTTTGCAATAATGCACGATCATTCGCAGAAAATATTCCCGGATAATTCCGAAACACAAATATCACCCCAATCACTTTTTCACGCGTGATCAGAGGTAAACCAACACCGGTCAATAACCCCAAGCCTACCGTCCTGACTAAACTTTGCAACAAGCGGTTGACCTCAGGTAGTTCAAATCGCCTTGGATCTTCATTATCAGGAATTTCTGCCAGGAGTGGTTCAAGATATCGCGCCAAGCTCGCTGGGATGCCGAGACTCGTCGACACCTTCCAACCCCCTTTTTCAGCCCGTAATGCAATTAATCCCGCCTGACCTGCCAACATTTCCGCCGAGATATATAGAATACGCCCCAGGAGCTTGTCCAAATCAAGCTCCTGGGTCAGTGCACGGCTGATTTCCAATAAATAATCGCGTTGGCGAACGCGAAAATCAGGCAACATGTGTAATTTGGAATTCCTTTTCAGCTAAAGTGATGGATTCCTCAAAAATTTCCAAACCGTCGTCTATTTCACTTTTAGTTATATTCAGCGAGGGTGAGATCCTGATCGTGCTTTTACCGCATCCCAAACTGATTAATCCGCGCTCAAAAGCCCTCTGAACTATGCGTTCACGCAGGTCATGCGCTGGTTCTTTGCTTTGCTTGTTCTTGACGAACTCAACCCCGATCATTAATCCAATCCCGCGTACCTGTCCAATGCTCGGGTGTCGAATTGCAATCTCATTCAACGCGTCTATGGCATAATCTCCTACTTCTTGCGCGTTCTGCAAATATTCATCCCGTATCAGATCCATCGTAGCCAATGCAGCTGAACAAGCAATGGGATTGCCACCATAGGTATTACCATGAGAGCCAAGAGGCCAGGTAACGATGCTTTTTCGGGCAATGATTGCACCTAATGGGATACCCGATGCAATCCCTTTACCCACACAAACAATATCTGGCTCAATCCCAAAATGCTCAATAGCCCACCACTTTCCTGTCCGTCCCATTCCCGATTGGACTTCATCGACAATGAGCAATATATCATGGCGGTCACATAAGTCACGCAAAGCCGGGTAGAACCCAGGTGGTGGGATGATATACCCACCCTCACCCTGGATAGATTCCACCAAGAGACCTGCCACATCCTCGGCAGGTAATAATTTCCCTAAAACCTGATCTTCGATATACCTCACAACAGTCTCTCCATAATCCTCTCCGGGGCGCTGGTTGAACACTGGTCGGTAAGGATCAGGATAAGGCACGTGCACTACCCCATTCATAAGGGGGTAAAAACCTTCATGATACAAGGGTTTACTGGCTGTGAAGCTCAACGAACCCAAGGTCCTGCCATGAAATGCCCCCAAAAAGCCAATGAATTGACTTGCACCTGTGTGATAACGTGCAAGCTTGATCGCTGCCTCCACACTTTCGGTACCGGAATTGGTCATGAAAGAGACAGCATCTTCTTTAAACGGCGCGACCTGATCCAAACGCTCACCCAGGTTGACCCATGCTTCATGATAAAAATCAGCTGAAATGTGGAGAAATTTATCCGCTTGATCTTTGATCGCCTGGACGACTTTTGGATGGCTGTGACCTGTAGCAGTAACCGCAATTCCCGACGCAAAATCCAAAAAATGATTGCCATCCACATCCCATACATCTGAACCCTTGCCATGATCCATTACAAATGGAAATGCGCGAGCATAGGAAGGTGAGATGACCGCTGAATCACGTTCGATAATGGCTTTGGCTTTCGGACCTGGTAGATAATAGATTTGCATATATTTTTCTCCTATTTTTTTCCTGTAAACCCCTTTTGAACGTGCAAAATAACTTGCAACTGGGAGGCACCAGTTGTTCAATGTTTACAGGTTAATGAATGGTTCCTGTTTTGCCCGATAGGAAAATTATAACACCTCCCGGATGGGTTATAATCATGCCACGTAATGAGTGCCAGCTTTACTTTCGAAATACTATCCAGTAATCAACGTGCGCGTGCAGGAATCTTTCACACCCCCCACGGTGACCTTGACACACCCCTCTTCGCTCCTGTCGGAACACAAGCCACTGTCAAAGCGGTGACACCCGCCCAGTTAGAGGATCTCAATGCAAGTTTGATCTTGGCCAACACCTACCATCTTTATCTGAGGCCAGGGGATGAAGTTGTTGCTCAATTAGGTGGATTGCACTCCTTCATGCATTGGGATCGGCCAATATTGACGGATTCTGGTGGTTTTCAGGTGTTTTCATTAACCGACAGCTGTAAAATTGATCCTGATGGGGTCACATTTAAAAGCCATATCGATGGCTCGACACACCGAATCACCCCAGAAAAATCCATTGCTATTCAAGAAAACCTGGGTGCCGATATCATCATGGCATTTGATGAATGCAGTTCTCCATACGATTTAAACAAAAATGAAGTTGCCCTGGAACGCACCCATGCCTGGGCAGAACGCTGTGTAAAATCAAAGACGCGCTCTGATCAGGCATTATTCGGGATTATCCAGGGCGGTGTTTATCCAGAACTGCGTAAACGTTCGGTGGAATACCTGTCCTCACTGGATTTGCCTGGCTATGCGATCGGTGGGTTATCGGTTGGTGAGACCAAAATTGAAACCCTCTCCATCCTTGAGCTGGTGGATACCTGTTTGCCGGTAGATAAACCGCGCTATTTGATGGGCGTTGGATCACCGGAAGATTTAGTTACGGGAGTGCAGCGAGGAGTGGATATCTTTGATTGCGTTTTACCCACCAGACTTGCCCGGCATCATGCGGCTATCACACGCACTGGTCGATTGAATATTGCCAACGCCAGATTTTCATCGGATAAATCGCCCATCGATGAAAGCTGTACTTGCTACACCTGTCGGAACTTCTCCAGTGCATATCTGAGGCATTTAGTGCTCGCCAAGGAAATATTGGGTGCCACGTTGCTGACCATTCACAACCTGAGCACCTTGTTGTCTTTGATGGACGACATTCGTCAGGCGATCGTCAATGGACGATTTGATCAGTTTGCAACCGATTTTCTGAAATGTTGGGAAAGATCACCATGACCCTGCTTCAATCCATCATATTGGGAATCATTCAAGGTTTGACCGAATTCCTGCCCATCTCCAGCTCAGCTCACCTGGTGATCGCACCATATGTATTGGGCTGGAAAATTCCTGCCCAAGACGGCTTCATTTTTGATGTTTTAGTACAGCTTGGAACCTTGCTGGCTGTGATCATCTACTTCAGGAAAGATCTGTACAAGATCATCATTGGAGTAGTCGATGGCTTGATCCATAGGCAGCCTTTTTCAGACCCAATGGCTCGCTTGGGTTGGATCTTGATTTTGGCTACCATCCCAGCCGTAATTGCCGGGGTTTTATTCAAAGACCTGGTAGAGCGAGCTTTCGGCAGCCCAATTGCAGCAGCCTTATTCCTGCTTGGCACAGCTGCTTTTTTGGCTATCGCTGAATGGGTTGGGAAAAGGAATCGCCAATTGGATACCATCACCTGGATGGATGCTCTGATTATTGGATTATTCCAGGTCATTTCCCTTTTACCAGGCATTTCACGGTCGGGATCTACCATCGCCGGCGGAATGATCCGCAATCTAGATCGACCATCTGCCGCACGTTTCTCATTTTTAATGTCAGTGCCAGTTATGCTCGGTGCGGGAGCTTTGGCGATGGTTGATTTGATCAAATCAACCAACTTTACCACGCAAATCCCCACCCTTCTGGCAGGCTTCATCATCTCCGCGATAGTGGGTTACCTCTCCATTCGCTGGTTATTGTCATATCTAGTCAAGCGGCCTCTATATCTCTTTGCTCTCTATTGCCTGGTAATCTCGATCATTGTCCTCATATTTTCCTTGATCAAAGCCTGATCATGAAGCGCTTGTTAGTATTGGGATTGGTCTTATTACTTACTACCTGTGGAACCCCAGACGTATCCACCCCCGTCCCCACACCCATAGCAATCAATGTCAGCTACCCTCCTGCATTACAACCCTGGGTAGACAAACTCGCAACTTGTGCTTCCGATACTCCCCGGGTCGCCCTCTATTTTACGCAATCTAACGCCTTGAGCACCAATATCCTGGCAAATGATATTTCGCTCGAATTAGGTCAAACCACGCTGGATAATGAAGATTTATACCTTTCCAAAATCGGAACGGAACAGGTCACAGTGATAGTGAACAAGGACAATCCGCTGTTACAGCTGTCAAACGATGAATTGAAATCCATCTTTTCAGGTCAATTATTAAAATGGTTAAGTGGTTCCGACCTACTTATCCAGGTTTGGGTACTGCCTGAAAGTGATCCAGCGCGCACGATATTTGATCAGGTTGTCTTGCATAACCGGACCCTAACCTCTGAAGCCATGCTCGCTCCAGATCCATATGCAATGCTTGAGGCGGTCTCCCGAGACATCGACGCTATCGGTTATCTTCCGGGATTATTTTTGAACACCATTGATGCAACCACTACGAACCAAGTCAAAATCGTCCAGCTTGAGTCCTCTATTAAGGCAGAGCTGCATCAACCTGTCATTGCCATCACCCAAAGTGAACCCAAGGGTTTGCTGCGAAAATTGTTGGTTTGTCTTCAAAGTACATCCCCCTGATCCATCCTTCTAATAATTCAGGCAATTTCCTATTCAGCATCATATTAATGATTAGTCAAGATTAACTTCACAGCTTTACTTAACCAATTAGCTCTGTAATGATAAACAGCCACATCCCATCAATCATAAACAATGATCACAATGACTATACGCAATAATTTAACCTAAGATATTTTTCCGGTTACCATAGCGAGCCCTCCACATCAATATTTCTTGGCTGCGGGTGGTAAATAGCCATACAGATACCAATATTCATTCGCAGGAAATTCCGTTTGTAACTCGGGTTCCCAAATAAAAGCACCCGTTACAAGCACACTTTTTAAATATCCATCTAGACCAGACAATAAATCAACCTCTGGTTGTTGCTGTCCCCCACCTTCCGTTTTTAATAGCTTGAGCATAGTCCTCAACCGTACTTCATATAAATACCGATCCGCATTTTCTTGAGGGCTATTTTGGAACTCTTCAATAAAATCCCGCCACATTCTTAGCCGGACATTAAAACTGTGAGTGGCTTTCTTTTCCCAGGCGACTCTCCATTTGGATCGAATCAGTTCCAATTTGGAAATTAGTTGATCCACTTGTTCTTTTTGAGGTGGTGATTTTGGATATGCTGTCAATCTCGCGCGTGATAAAAGCAACCCACCCAGGGTTAGTCGGGGATAATCTGGCCCACCCGCAGGCGGATTTACGCTCAAGGGCCAAAACACCTCATCCGAGAGTAAATAGTCCTCCAGCACTTCCAAACCTGCTTGTACGTATCGAAGGTCATACTCGAAGGTTTTCATTGGGTTAATCAATCCATACAAAATCGAAACTGATTCGGGTGTATCAACGATTAATGATACTGACCTGGAAGTATAAGTATGTTTGATAAATAATAAATTTATGCATCTAATGGGCAGCTACGCTTAAATAAACAGTCTCAATGGTTCCTCGATGTATTTCGCCAATCCCTGTAGGAATCTGGCTCCTTCCACCCCATCACTGATGCGGTGGTCTACCGACAGGGTTGCTTTCATCCGTGTGCCAATCCTGATCTCCCCATTAACAACCACTGGCACTTGCTTTGCTGAGCTGACAGCTAATATGGCTGTCTCCGGTGGGTTGATGATCGCTGTGAACTGATCCACATCATACATCCCCATGTTGCTGACGGTGAAGGTTGAGCCTTCAATATCCTCCGGGCGCACCTTTCCCTCCCGCGCCCGGTTTACCATGGTCTTCAGCTCAGATGAAATTTGATGGATGGTTTTTTGATCCGTATTTCGATTTACCACGGTGAGTAAGCCATTCTCTACAGCAACAGCCACACCAATATTGATCTCTCCATGATAGATAAGAGCGTTATTTTTCAGATCCAGTGAGGCATTTAAATTCGGGAATTCCAATAAAGTCAGTGCAACAGCTCTGACGATAAAATCATTCACTGAGAGCTTGTCATCTTCCGCGAGCAGAGCATTGATCTCCTTCCTACGATCGACCAATCCTCCTACATCGTAATCATGGGTTATATAAAAATGTGGTGCCAGCTGCATCGATTCAGTCATGCGGCGCCCAATGGCAGCTCTTAATTTTGGCAGAGGCAGGCTGCGTGTCTCACGGATAAACTCTTTTGAAGGTGCTGCAGGAGGGATGGGAACGACGCTCGGTGTCTTAGTGATCACTGGCTCAGGTGTTTTCGAATGATAAGATTCGATGTCCTTTTTAGTGATCCTTCCTCCTGGTCCTGTCCCCTGAACCTTGCGCAGGTCTATCCCCATTTCTGCTGCCATCGAGCGAGCCAGTGGTGAAGCAAGCAAACCGCCCGCCATGCCCGTGGAAGCTTCACTAACAGGTGCAGGCGTGGGTGGTGCTGATGCTGGTCGTACAGTCTCCAATTCCGCTAGTTTTCCAGTTGTTACGGGTTTTTCGCCGCCCATTGGCTTCCCCAAAAGAGCATCTATATTAACTTCTTCACCAGGCTCACCAATCACCGCAATCGGGTCATTGATTGGCACAGCTGTGCCTTGTGAAACCAGCTGGCGAAGGAGAACGCCACTATAGGTGGATTCCACCTCGACAGTGGCTTTATCCGTTTCAATTTCAGCCAGCACTGATCCTTTGGTGATGTTTTCGCCTTCACTGACCACCCAACGCACAAGAGTGCCTTCGGCCATGTCGAAGCCAAGTTTAGGCATGCTGACAATTTGCGCCATCAGAGCACCTCCTTGACCGCTTTGATAACATCTTCCACTTGTGGGAGTGCAAATTGCTCCAACATCCGGTTATAGGGCAATGGCACTTCCTTCTGTGCTACGCGTTGAATGGGAGCATCCACATAATCGAAAGCTTCCTCATAGATTCTGGAAGCCACCTCTGCCCCAACGCCGTACGACCGCCAGCCTTCTTCAACAATCACTGCCCGATTTGTCTTTTTGAAAGATTCCAAAACCGGTACCATATCCAGTGGTCGTAAGGTCCGTAGATCGACAATTTCTACGTCGATCCCCTCTTGCGTAAGCTGATCAGCTGCCTTCATGGAAGTCTCTAGCATTTTGCTGTAGGTCACTAACGTGACGTCTTTACCAGGACGTTGGATTTTGGATTTTCCAATCGGGATCAGATTTTCTTCTTCGGTAACTTCACCCCGCGATTGGTAGAGGGTAGCTGACTCGATGAACAGTACCGGATCATCGCTGCGGACTGCTGATTTCAACAATCCTTTTGCATCCTCAGGTGTTCCTGGGGCTATAACAATTAACCCAGGAAAGTGCGCAAATATGGCATCTGGTGTCTGAGAGTGGGTGGCTGCCAGCTGCCGACCCCCTCCACTGACCGTGCGAATCACGAGTGGCAGCACCATTTGCCCCGCGAACATGTAATGTAACTTGGCAGCCTGATTAACGATATGTTCAAATGCAGAAAATGCAAAGTTAATCGTCATGATCTCAGCGATGGGGCGCAGACCCGTAAGAGCTGCCCCAATCGCAGCACCCACGATGGTGGCTTCAGCGATGGGTGTATCTTTCACCCGCTCAGCCCCAAAATGGTCATAAAAACCTTTGGTAACTGCGTAACTTCCTCCCCACACTCCAACTTCTTCTCCCATGATAAGAACATTGGGATCACGTTCCATCTCTTCCCAAAGTGCTTGTGATATTGCCTCGCGCATTGTAATTCTAGGCATTTGTCCCTCTACTTATTGCATTTCCACATATAAATTTTTATATAGATCCTCAGGCAGTGGCTCAAGGCTGTTTTCAGCAAACTGCACTCCTGCTTGAACTTCTTCTTCAGTAGCTTTTTCCAATCCGTCCAACTCGTCTGGATTGGCAATTTTATTGTCCACCAGATATTTATGGTAAATCCCGATGGGATCTTCTTCATTCTGCCAGCACTTAACTTCTTCAGAGGTACGGTAGCGTTCGGGATCACCCATCGAGTGCCCGCGGAAGCGGTACGTCTCGATTTCGAGGAAGTAGGGGGTCTTATTTGAGCGCACAGTCTCGATAGCGCTTTGAGCCACTTCATGTACTTTCATGACGTCCATTCCATCTACTCGACTGTTGGGAATCAGGTATCCTTCAGCTTTCTGGCGAATCTCGGAGACGGCTGAAGCCCGGTCGACAGAAGTACCCATCCCATATAGGTTATTCTCGCACACCCAAAGTACCGATAAATTCCACACCTTGGATAAATTAAGTGCTTCGTGGAAATATCCAATATTCGTGGCACCGTCCCCAAACATGCATATGGTCACCGAATCTTTACCTTTATATCGATCCCCGAGTGCCAGACCCGCCGCAATGGGCAAATGTGCTCCTACGATGGCATGCCCACCCCAGAAGTTCTGCCTGATATCCGCCATATGCATAGAACCGCCCCGACCCTGAGAGCAGCCGGTAACTTTTCCAAGCAGTTCCGCCAGCACCACCTTGACTGGGATGCCGCAATTGATGGCAACGCCGTGATCGCGGTAGGCAGTAATCACCCTGTCTTGAGGTTGGCGGGAGGAGATCAATCCTGTGCTGACTGCCTCTTGACCGATATACAGATGTAAAAATCCACCGATCTTCCCTTGTTGATATAACACAGTAGCTTGTTCTTCAATCAAACGGATCAAAATCATCTGGTGAAATAATTCTAGGTACTCATTCTTTTCCATTACCAATACCCTCCCATTTGGAGTGCATTGAATTCTATATATTCTTGTCAAAGTCCAAATGCACTAATAAAAATTATACCAACATAACCGGGTATATTTAGGCAGCTTTGGGTTAGTGTCCAATTAATGATGCCGTTCATTTATTCTTCACATCTGATTTCCTGGCCAATATTGTGATGTATAATCTTTTCGCATGGATCTCGTCTCTATCACCCGCTTCCTCAATGGGTTTTTAATGATTGCATTGCCCGTCATCTTGGGCATATATTTGACTAATAAATTTCATTTAGGCTGGAAATTGTGGTTAATTGGTGCTTCCACCTTTATTATCTCCCAGATATTCCATATCCCGTTTAATGTATATATATTAAATCCTTTGTTGGGAACCATCCAGCAAACCATCCAGGGTGTCCCGGCTAATCTCGTTGTCGCTATCATCCTGGGTTTAAGCGCAGGTGTTTTTGAAGAATGTGCACGTTATGGCATGTTCCGCTGGTGGCTCAAGGATGCCCGCTCATGGCACAGTTCTATCCTGGCAGGTGTTGGGCATGGTGGCATTGAAGCCATTATTCTTGGCACCTTGGTCCTGTGGGCATACATGAATATGATGGCGGTTCGAAGTTCCGATCTTAGCAGCCTTAACCTCACACCCGACCAGCTTGCGATTACCCGCCAACAAATCCAGTTATACTGGAGTGTTCCATGGTATAACACCCTGTTTGGTGCGGTGGAACGCATTTTTACCATTCCATTTCACATTATGGCATCCGTACTCGTCTTGCAGGTTTTTACCCGTCGCCCCGGTAAGCAGCAACTCGGGTGGTTGGTGTTGGCCATTCTTTTACATGCTTTGATGGATGCATCTGCGGTATTTATTGCAGGTCAGTTTGGTGGATATGCTGCAGAGGCCGTACTGGGTGGCTTGGCAATCTTGGATATGGGTATCATATTTGCTTTACGTCAATCTGAACCAGAACCCACAACACTTCTCCCCATCTCAAACTCAAATGAGCTGCCTGTGTTCACCCCATCTCCGGTTGAAGAAACCTCAGAAAATCTGGACAAGACTCGCTATCAATAGGTTAAAATTGTTATATTCTAATCATCAAACACACCGAGACCAAGAATATTATTCAATATGATCAAAACTGAAAACTTATCCAAAAAGTTTAATACCACCCTGGCAGTTGATAATCTGAACCTGGAAGTGCAAGAAGGTGAAGTGTTCGGCTTCCTCGGCCCAAACGGAGCAGGTAAAACCACCACCGTCCGGATGCTCACCTGCCTGATCGGACCTACCACTGGCTCTGCAATTGTCAATAGCTACCGTATTGGACAGCAGGATACTGAAATCCGCCGGACGGTTGGCATCCTCACTGAAACACCCGGAATGTACGATAACCTGAGTGCAGAATTTAACCTGGAAATTTATGCCAATCTATATGAGGTCAAGGATCCCAAAGGTCAGGTGGAAAAATACCTGCGCATGTTGGGACTGTGGGATCGCCGTCAGGATGAAGCCGGCACATTCTCCAAAGGGATGAAACAAAAACTTGCCATCGCCCGTTCCCTTTTGCATGAGCCGCGTATCCTCTTCCTGGATGAACCCACCGCTGCCTTAGACCCAGAAGCCTCCCACCTTGTGCACGATTTCATCGCTGAATTACGGAAAGAAGGTCGTACGATTTTCCTGTGCACTCACAATCTGGATGAAGCAGACCGGTTATGTGACCGCGTTGGTGTGTTCAAGACCCATTTACTGGTTGTGGATACTCCAGCCAACCTACGCTCACAATTATTTGGGCGCAAAGTTATATTTCATCTGCTCAAGATTGACGAAACGATAGCTGCAGCCATCCGGGCACTGCCATTTGTTCGTGAAGCCAAGGTCATTGATAACAAGCTGGTGGTTAATCTCGATAATCCAGAAGCCCATAACCCCGAAATCATCCGGGCACTGGTCGGTGCCGGTGCAGATATCCAGTTTGTTGGGGAGCTACGGCACTCCTTAGAAGATGTCTACCTGCAGCTGGTTAAAAATGCTTGATAAAGAGTTATTGCTCAATTGGATAAATTCCTATGAATAAAATTATGACAATTGTCCGAAAAGAATGGGCGGAAGTATTCAAGAAACGCATGGTTCTTTTTACGGTGATCTTCCTGCCTTTGTTTTTAAGCGTCCTTCCCCTGATCATCTTATATTCAATGGGAGGCTCTGCCGCAAATAGTGCCAATGCAGAATTACCTGCCCAATTCCAGCAATTTTGTAAATCGAACATGACTGCTGGGCAGTGTATGCAGTATTACATCGTGAGCGAGTTCCTCATCATGTTCATGATGATCCCCCTATTTATCCCAGTCAACATTGCTGCCTACTCTATCGTCGGAGAAAAAACAACGCACAGTCTCGAACCCTTATTGGCTACACCAATTACAACCGGCGAATTACTCGCTGGAAAAAACTTAGCCTCTGTCATCCCAGCCATCATCGCCACATGGGTCGGTTTTGCCATATTTGCCATTGGCTCATTGATCATTACTGGTGGAGGTGCACTCACTTCCGCCTTGCTCGACCCGATGTGGCTGATTGCCATTTTTTTGGCAGGTCCATTGATGGCAGTGCTTTCTGTGAATTTCAGCATCATGATCTCCTCCCGAGTAAATGACCCACGTGTGGCCGAGCAACTGTCCGCGGTTATCATCATACCGTTGTTGGCAGTGTTCTTTGGGCAAATTGCAGGTTTGTTTATCCTCAACAGCACCCTGATATTGATCCTGTGTTTGGTATTGGCGATCGTGGATGTACTGATGATTTATCTATCAGTTCGCCTTTTCCAACGCGAGACAATTTTGACACGCTGGAAATAAAACCGTACACCATTCGAATCACCCATTTTACATGGATTTACCTACATGAAAAAAATATTCTCAATTGCTCTGATCTTATGTGTGCTGGCTACGGTGCCCGCAGGCTATGCAACTGCCCAATCTGCCAATGAGCTGCAATTAGGATTGAGTAGGGATTTTGGCTATGGTGGTTTTGGCAATGACATCCAGGGACTGTTCTCGATGAAAATCAAGAATCCTCCCGAAAACATTACCCGGGTGGAGTTTTTAATTGACACAATTTCCATTGGTGAAGTCACCCAGCCACCTTTTAGTTTGCAATTCAACACGGATTCTTATCCATTGGGAGTCCACACACTAAGCGCCATTGGTTACTTATCCGATGGGACGGAAATCAATTCCAATAAAATCCAGGCTCAATTCGTTCCCGCTGGTGATGCTACATCAAGTATTGGGAAGATTCTAGGCCCGGTTATCGGGGTTCTTGTATTGGCGGCGCTAATTTCCATAGGCATTCCGCTATTATTAAGTAAAGGTAAATTGCCCAACTTACCGCTCGGGGCGCCACGTAATTACGGGATCGGCGGTGGGGCGGTCTGCCCTAAGTGCAGTCGACCTTTCCCTCTCCGCCTGTGGTGGATTAACCTTGGATTCAACAAATTTGACCGGTGCCCATTTTGCGGGAAGTGGTCTTTTGTGCGTCCGCGCTCATTGCCCGACTTGCGTGCAGCAGAAGCAGCTGAACTGTCTCAAGCACAACCCGGGGGCACTATACCTGGCGAAACTGAGACCGAGAAATTGAAAAAAGAAATGGATGATTCGCGCTTTCAGAATATGTAGTTTGCTAACCTCCCCAGGTAATACTGCCTGGGGAGGTTTTATTTTTCGACCGGTCGGTTCGGTTTTGTGATCCACTCGCTATAAGAACCAGCATATAGTCGTGCTTCTCCCAACCCAGCCTTCATCATCGCCAGAATATCGTGGGTCGCAGTGACCCCAGACCCACAGTAACAGACCACATGATGGATGGGTACACCCCTTAGGATCCGTTTGTACCTAGTTGCCAGACTTTCACTGGATCGGAACGTGCCATCCGGATTTAAATTACCCGCGTAAGGGGCAGAAATTGCTCCTGGGATATGCCCAGCTACCGGATCGATGGTTTCATTCTCTCCCCGATAGCGATCCGCTGATCGAACATCCAGCACCCGGTAATGGGGATCTTTCTGCATTATTTCTATTTCTTCAGCAGAAACAATCAGATCACTCCGGGGATAGGGAACGAATTTTCGCGGCTTACGCATTTCATTCCCACTCACTACAGCCAAACCTCGTTTAACCCACTCCTGCCAGCCTCCATCCAGCACTGCTACAGCCTCATGACCCAACCAACGCAGCAGCCACCATACTCTGCCAGCTGCCAACGCTCCCCCAGTATCATCATAAGCCACCACCTGCACTCGTGAATCAATTCCAAATTCGGAAAACACGGTAGATACCCTTTCCACGCTGGGTAACGGGTGCCTGCCAGTGACTCCCTTGATAATTGGGCCAGATAGGTCTTCATCCAAATGGGCATAAACTGCCCCGGGGATATGAGAGCTTTCATAATCTATTCGACCCTGTTCCGGATTCGCAAGCTTAAACCGACTGTCGATGATAGCCCAACCAGGGTCTCCAAGATGATTAGCCAACTCTGTAACAGTTATAGTGGTGGTAAATGACATGCCTAGCCTCTTATTGGTTTTTTTAAATATCGTTTTATTTATATCGTATTACAATTGACTGGTCAATGACTCTCAATTAGGTACAACTTGTTCATCCCATCAATGGGTGGGATAATTCATTTTGGAGGTGTTTTCTTGGGATGTGATCTGGTTACATGCATAAAACCATCCCATTAATAATACGTTTGACGACAACATAATTGATGCAGCTTATCCAAGGCTCAGTCTATCAGGAGACGCATGTTAACCTACCCCACACCTATCTTTGAATTCCATATTTCGCGCCAGGCTCGTGACCATTATCAATTTGATGAGTTGATCTTCGGACAGGCCGGAAATGTGATCTTTGCAAATTTCCACGCTGCTCGTGTCTTTGCCACAAAGATCAACCAGAAGCGGGATGTAATCAATTTCCCCGAAAATGTGGTGCGTGCAGGGCAAATCAATGCCATGGGATTGATCGATGAAATCCTGCATATGGTCGTTCAGCTTTACCGGCAACAAATCAAATCCCAGGTAATGCAGGAAGCATTGGATTGGATTATGGGTATGCTGGGAAAGGAGGAAGTCGACCATACTTTGCTCCAATTCATCCAGGAATTTCCTCCCGTCGCGGTCTATCGCAAAGAAATGAGTGCTCAGGATTATTTGGACTCAGCCAGCAATGGGAAATCAAACCGGCAAATTGCCTTGGAGGAGCTGTTGTTGTTATGGTTGGCAAACGCAAATCCAGCGTTTTCACCATTTCAGGAACTATTCGATGATAGCCGCTTGAACAGAGACACAGCCTATGGAAAACTGATTCCTTTAATGCACGCCTTCTTCGAGACCCAGCCCCCATTTGGTCCGGATAATCAAAATCTGGTGGATATGCTCCGTAGTCCTGCGATTAACTCTCCCCACTCTCTCACCGGGCAGCTTGAATTCATTCGTCAACGCTGGGGAACATTGTTGGGTAAATACTTGTTCCGACTTTTAGGCAGTCTAGATTTGATTAAAGAAGAAGAGAAAGTAGCTTTTCTAGGTCCAGGTCCCTCACGGGTCTATGAATTTACCGGCATGGAGCTGGAGCCAGAACGCTATAGCACTGACAAAGACTGGATGCCCAGTCTGGTGCTGATTGCAAAAAATGCTTACGTCTGGCTTGACCAACTATCCAAGGTCTACCAACGAGCCATCCAGAATCTGGATCAAATCCCCGATGAAGAGCTGGACAAGCTATCTCAATGGGGTTTCACAGGTTTGTGGTTAATCGGGTTATGGGAACGTAGCTTAGCCTCCAAGCGGATCAAACAACTGCGCGGCAATCCAGATGCGGTCGCCTCGGCCTACTCACTTCTAGATTATCAAATCGCAGTTGATCTCGGTGGTGAAGCCGCATATGAAGTTCTGCGTCAGCGTGCCTGGAAGCGAGGCATTCGGCTGGCTTCAGATATGGTCCCCAACCACATGGGGATAGACTCGCGATGGATGATCGAACATCCCGATTGGTTTATTTCACAGGATTACAGCCCATTTCCATCCTACACATTCAGCGGTTCCAACTTATCGTCGGATGAGCGGGTGGGTATATATGTTGAAGATCATTATTTCAACAACACGGACGCGGCAGTGGTATTTAAACGCGTGGATTTCTGGTCTGGTCAGGAAAAATACATCTATCATGGCAATGATGGCACCTCGATGCCATGGAATGATACTGCCCAGCTGAATTATCTCAAGCCTGAAGTGCGTGAAGCTGTCATTCAGACCATCTTGCATGTCGCCCGCAAATTTCCGGTTATCCGCTTCGATGCTGCCATGACTTTGGCAAAGAAGCACTTCCAACGCTTATGGTTCCCAGAGCCCGGGACGGGAGGGGCAATTCCGTCACGGGCTGAGCACGGATTATCAAAGGAACAGTATGATGCAGCAATTCCGATCGAATTCTGGCGTGAAGTGGTTGATCGGGTAGCCCAAGAAGTCCCGGACACCCTTTTATTAGCGGAGGCTTTCTGGCT
>JBAPSY010000108.1:0-22009 GCA_049281855.1 Anaerolineales bacterium | reverse complement strand
GGCTTTAACACACAGGCCACAGCCAGCACAACGTAGCAGGTTTACAGTGGCTACTGATGGGTCAAGTGCAATGGTGCCCTGGTCGAGCAGGGAAAGCGCTGCCGCTGCTGCGCCGCCTGCCTGAGCCACACTATCCGGGATGTCTTTTGGGCTTTGGCAGGCACCCGCCACATAGATCCCTTCTGTGGAAGTTTCCACAGGTGCGAGCTTGGGATGTTTCTCGAGGAAGAACCCATCCGGGCTGCGGCTGATGCCAAACAGGCTGGCCACTTTAGCGGTATCGGCTTGGGCTTCGAAGCCCGTAGATAGGATGACCATATCCACTTCGACGTGATCCGGCTGGTTGAAGAAAGATTCGTCCCATTTCACCTGCAGATGCCCATCCTGAGCCTCGATGCCCTTAACCCGCCCGTGGTAGAAATGGACACCTTTCTTGCGGGTGCGGTTATAAAATTCTTCATAGTCTTTACCGAAGGTACGCATATCGCGGTAGATTTCGTGTACCTCGGCATCCATATAATCGTGAACCAGCTGCGCCAATTTGAGCGAGTACATACAGCAAGCACGGGAACAGTATTCGTTGTATTTATCATCCCGGCTGCCAACGCAATGCACAATGGCCACGCTCTTGGGTGGCTGGCCATTTTTGAGAGTGACCTTCCCGCTGGTAGGTCCGCTGGCATTGATCAAGCGCTCAAATTCCATCGAGGTGAGCACGTTATCCAGTACACCGTATCCCAGCTCAGGGATGCGGGCTGGGTCAAAATCCTTGAAGCCGGTGGCCAGGATAATGGTTCCCACGGTCAGGTCGAGGAAGCTGTCTTTCATATCGTGGTTGATGGCACCGCGCTCGCAAGCAGACAGGCACTCCAGGCATTCAGAACAGATGCCGCATCTCAAGCAGCGCCCCGCCTCGGCGATTGCCTCCTCCTCAGTAAATGCCAGGTCGACTTCCTTAAAGTTATTCTCTCTTTCTTCTGCTGGAATGGTCCTGGTCTTGGTACGTGCAATATCAGCTGCCCACCCAACCATCATCTTCTCTGTCACTTCTTCCTTTGTAAAGCTGGCAATGGGCAACTTGGGGGGTTCCTGGATTCCTTCTGATCCACGCAGGTAGCGGTCGATGCACCTTGCCACATGGTGACCTTCTCCAATCGCATCCACCACGAAGAAAGTCGTTCCACGGCGCACATCACCTGCCACGAACACACCCGGCATGGTGGTCATCATCTCTTCATCCGCCTCGAGCCCCATCGAGCTGAGCTTGCGGATGCGGGCACCTGAAGGCAGGAAGGTGAAATCTGGTTGCTGTCCGACAGCCCAAATGATAAGGTCACATGGAATGATATGCTCGGTGCCAGGGATTTCCTCCACCTGGCGTTTGCCATTTACAATGGCACCAACTTTGGCTTCCACACACCGGATACCAGTGATTCTATTTTCCTCAATGACAACTTCTTTGAACACCCGGTTGCGGATGATTTCAACCCCTTCCTTGTTCGCTTCGTCGAGCTCATTAAAGGAAGCACGCATACCACGACAGACGATCTTCACCTTTGGACGACCCAGGCGAACGGAGACACGGGCTGCATCGAGGGCAACATCACCCGCACCAATCACGGCAATGTCCCGACCACTCAGATCGATCTTTTCACCCAGGCAAGCCCGGCGAAGTAAATCCAGGCTAAGCCAGTTATCTGGGTGCTCAGTACCCGGGATGTTAAGTTTCCAGGCGCTGTGGGCGCCTGTGGCAATTACCACCGCCTCATAGCCTTGATCAAAAAGCCCGGGGATATCATCCACGCGGGTGCTTAGCCGCATGTCCACGCCTTCATCTATGATTTGCTGGATTTCCCAATCCAAACGATCATACGGTAAGCGGTGAGGTGGAATTCCCACCCGCATCATACCCCCCGCGATAGGCAGTGAGTCAAATACCGTAGCTTGGTGACCGATACGTACCAGGTCTAAGGCGGTGGTCATACCCGCCGGACCAGCACCAATAATGGCTACTTTCTTGCCGGAGGGTGTGGGGGTGTGAGAAAACGGTGTGCCCACCAGGGATTTATCGCGCAAGTTTGGCAGTTCATCCCGGTGCGCGTATGCCCAATCAGCAACAAACCACTTCAGCTTCATAATGCTGACTGGCTCGTCATACAGACCACGGCTGCATTGCTCCTCACAGCGCCGGTTACATACCCGCCCGCAAACCGAAGGGAAGGGATGCTCGCGCCTGATAGCCCAATAGGCATCCGCGTAACGCTTTTGCTTGATCAGGGCAATATACCCTTGGGCACGCTGGTCGGTGGGGCAGGCTGACCGGCAGGGTGCGATGCCCCGCTTTTCGATTACATATGCCCCAGGAACTGCCTGGGCTGAATGACGATATGTGGCTTTACGGGTGCTTAAACCCTTATCAAAGGTATTAATCACTTCCACCGGGCAGACGTCAGCACATTTACCGCAGCCGGTGCACTGGGTTTCATCCACAAAACGTGCTTTCCGACGCACGCGCACCTGGTAATTCCCGACGTATCCAGAAACGTTTTCGACTTCACTGTAGCTGAGCAGGCTGATGTTTTCGTGGCGTCCGACGGACACCATTTTCGGTGTGAGTATTCAAGCCGCACAGTCTAGAGTTGGGAAGGTCTTATACAGTTGAGCCATGTGCCCGCCGATGCTTGGCTCACGCTCCACCATGTAAACCTTCTTACCGGCATCAGCCAAACGCAGGGAGGCTTCAATCCCGGCGATACCTCCACCCACCACCAGAGCCGATTGCTGCATCTCCACCGAGCGCATGCTTAATGGGCGGTGATGGTGCACGCGGCTGACTGCCGCGCTGACCATGTGTTTGGCTTTTTCGGTGGCCAGGGCAGGGTCATCCACCACCCAGGAGCAGTGCTCGCGGATGTTTGCCATCTGGAAGAAGAAGGGATTCAACCCGCCTTCCTGGCAAGCCCTGCGGAAGGTGGGTTCGTGCATCAGGGGTGTGCAGGAAGCCACCACCACCCGGTTCAGTCCCTGTTCGCTTATATCCTTCTTGATCAGGTCCTGACCGGGGTCGGAGCACATATAGGTGTAATCACGAGCCAGCACGACACCAATCAGCGTCCGGGCGTAATCAGCTACAGCCGATACATCCACCTTCCCAGCGATGTTGGTGCCGCAGTGGCAGATGTAGACCCCTGTCTTTATCTTGGAGAGGTTCATAATACCTCCTCATGTTGAGGCATGACAGGCAATGTCAATACCGATAATATTCCATCAATTTCAGCCAGGATTTGACCCTGGGTAAATCCATTCTGGATGGCTGCCTGAGCCGGGCAGGCTGCTGCGCAAGCCCCGCATCCTTTACAAAGTACCTCATTTATATAAGCCACCTGACGCCCATCCAATTCAACCATCTCAATGGCTTGATATGGGCATAATCCTTCGCAGGTGCGGCAACCCCCACATTTGGATTGGTCGATGTAGGTGGTGAATGGCTCCAGGGTGACATGCCCGGCATCCATCAGCGAAAGCGCAACTGAGGCAGCTGCGCCACCTTGTGCGACGCTATCGGGGATATCTTTGGGACCCTGACAGGCACCTGCCAGGTAGACACCGTCGGTAGTCGTCTCTACCGGAGCCAGCTTGGGGTGTTTCTCGAGGAAGAAACCGTCTGGACCACGACTGATGCTGAAGGTTTGTGCTACCTGCGCCGCATCTGCCTGGGGCTCAATCCCGGTGCTCAACACCACCATATCTACAAGCAACTCGGAGGGTTGACCAGTGTAGAGGTCGGTAGTGGATACCTTCAGCTGCCCGTTAAGACGGCTAATCTGCAAGCCTCCTCCAGGGATTTCCTGGTCAAAGCGGGCAAAATGTACTCCGGAACGCTCTACACGTTCATAAAAGGCTTCATATCCTTTGCCAAAAGCACGCATATCACGGTAATACTCGTGCACGTCCGCACCCACGTAGTCGCGCACTAGTTGCGCCAGCTTGAGTGAATACATGCAGCATACCCGAGAGCAGTATTCGTGATACTCTTTGTTGCGGCTGCCGACGCAGTGCACAATGGCAATGCTTTCCGGTTTGCGGCCGTCCTTGAGCCGCACCTCACCGATAGTCGGTCCACCGGTGTTGATCAGCCTCTCCAGCTCCATGCTGGTCAACACGTTATCCAATTCTCCATAGCCATATTGCTGTATCCGGCGCGCTTCAAAATCCTTAAACCCGGTTGCCAGGATAATCGCCCCAACTTCCAGATCAACCAGCTCTTCCTTTTGCTCGAAATTGATTGATCCGGTTAGGCAGAATTTTTCACAGGCACGGCATTTACCCTTTTGGAAGTATGCACAGTTTTGCGGGTCAATCACTGGCACACGAGGCACCGCCTGTGCGAAGGGGAAATAGATCGCAGGTCGGTTTCCCAAACCCAAGTCAAACTCCGAGGGGATCTTTTTCCACGGACATTTTTCCACGCAGGTGCCGCATCCCGTGCACGTGTCTTCATCCACATAGCGTGGTTTTCGGCGTACCCTGACCGTGAAGTTGCCCACATACCCAGATACTGATTCGACCTCGCTATAGCTCAGCAGAGTGATGTTTTCGTGGCGTCCAACGGACACCATTTTGGGTGTGAGAATTCAGGCGGCACAGTCTAAGGTTGGGAAGGTCTTGTAAAGCTGGGCCATGTGCCCGCCGATGCTCGGCTGCCTTTCAACTAGATAAACGTGTTTGCCAGCATCTGCCAGACGGAGGGCAGCTTCAATCCCGGCGATGCCTGCACCCACAACCACGGCAGATTGCTTCATATCCACCTGCCGTGCTTCTAGTGGCTTTTGGTACTGCACACGTCGCACAGCTCCAGATACCAGGGCTATAGCTTTTTGCGTGGCAGAGATGGAGTCTTCAGATACCCACGAACAGTGTTCGCGGATGTTGGTCATCTGAAACAAAAATGGATTAAGCCCTGCCTCGGCACATGCCCGGCGGAAAGTCGTTTCATGCATCAGAGGTGAGCACGAGGCCACCACGATACGATCCAGGCCCTCATTGCGGATATCATCCTTGATGAGTGCCTGGCCTGGGTCTGAACACATATAAGTATAATGACGGGCGACCAACACATTGCCCAATGCCGCTGCATGGTTGGTGACTGCTTCCACATCTACCATCCCGGCAATGTTGGTACCACAATGGCATATATAAACACCGATCTTGGGACTGCCTCTATTGGTTGGTTTCATCCGGTGTTTCTCCTCATGAAGAAATTACCTTAAGCAAAATCAGTACCTGATAAAGACTGATCGAAATATCAAATATGTCAGCACAAACACAAAATGGTCGCTTGGCGATAATGAATTGGCGGGAGCGACAAAACGAGTGAAACCTAGCGTCTAAATGATTTTGCATCCCGGTATCTGCATAGGATTCTTCTATAGCATACTTGTGCCAGGATGCACAATATAGTGTAATATAGCACAAATTAGATAGGATGAAAGTGACATATATAAGATTGCTTAATACCAGTCCGGTTGGTATCAGCTAGCGGTCTGAGGGGTGAACCAGAGATGGATCACTATAAAATTAATTGTCCCCTAGTTCAGTTGTCCGTCTCACCCGTCTCAAAAACGAAGGTGTATTCAACCCGCGCTCCAACAAATAGGTGAGATAGTACCCCATCAGGTTTTCCAGCTCACGATCAACAGTTGATGATAACCGGGCACGCTGCGCTTCAGAATAACTTGACCTCTGGAAGTGACGCAATATTTTTAATGCTGGCATGGTTACCGGACGCACTCCTGCCTCTTTAGACCCACATTTTGGGCATATTACCCCCCCTTTTTCGAATGAGAAGAATTGGTCTTCGGCCTGAATTTCCTCCCCGCAATTCACACAACGAAGCAGCTGAGGCCGAAAGCCGACCAGGTCCAACAGCCTGAGCTCATAATATCGCACACTAAAAGCAGGATCAGTTTCGCTATTAATGCGAGACAGGGTCTCGCTCAACAAACGATAAAGACCAATGTTCTCCCCCTCTTCGTAGGTGAAGCGGTCCAATAGTTCGATAATGTATGAGGCATACCCCACGCGCACCAGGTCTTCGCGCAGTGCCAGGTACATGTCCTTTGCCTCAGCTTGCGTGACGATGGGTAAATCCCTCCCATGCGCTAGTTGCAACTCAACCCGTGTGAATGGTTCCAGGTGCCCGGCTTTGCGTGAGCGAGGTTTACGCACACCCTTTGCCACAACCTTTACTTTGCCGATCTCACGCGTGAACAGCCACAGCAGACGATCAGCCTCACCCCAATCGGTATGGCGGAGTACGATGGCTTCTACCCTTTGCGAGCGGACACGTGAAGGCATGGGTTTATTATAATCGTTGACTCAAAGCCTACTTCCTGGTAAAATCCCAACTTGCCTGTGGCGTTGTACCCTTCGCCCAGGCAAAATTTTACAAATAACGAAAGGGCTTGAGAAATGAAAGTACTCCTCCTGAAAGATGTTTATAAATTAGGCCGGGCAGGCGATGTCAAACGGGTTGCCGATGGTTATGGTCGGAATTACCTGCTTCCTCAAGGTATGGCCGTCTTGGCCACTGGCGAAGCACTCAAAATGACCGAGCGCATCAGAGAGAAAGCCAACGTCCAGCGCGCCATCGTCAATCAAGAAATGGATACCGTCGCCAAGCAGATTGCTGGGCTTACCCTGGTTTTTCCTGCCCGGGCTTCCGAGACTGGCAAGTTGTACGGCTCTGTAACCACCCAGATGATTGCCGATGCCATCAAAGCTAAATCGGGTGTGGAAGTTGCCAAACGCCAGATTGATTCTCAACCGCTGCGCATGCTAGGTGAGTATAAAGTGCGTATCCGCCTTACGGTTGATCTCATCCCCAGCATCGATGTGATCGTACATCGCGAAGGTGAAGCCATCAATGCGCCAGTTCCTTCCAAAGCTGCCGCTCCTTTAGCTGACGAAGTTGTGGTGGAACCTGAACCTGCTGCTGAACCAGAAACTGAATGATTAAATCTGTTGGATAAGATTAACGGGTGCTTGATGGATGAATCATCCCTGCATAGCATCCGTATTGTCATTTAAGCCTGCTGTATAATACAGTCGATGTCCATCGGTACGAAGCTCCGTCAAGCACGTGAAGCGCAGTCTTTGAGTCTGGACCAGGTTGCTCAAACGACTCACATCCGCTTGCACTATTTGGAAGCATTGGAAGCTGATAAATATGAACTGCTTCCTTCCTCCGCGCAATTACGTGGTTTTTTGCGGGCTTATGGGGATTATCTAAAGTTAAATTCGGGTGAGCTTATTCGAGAGTTGGAAAAAGATTCTACAATTAGCCCGATGCTTCCCAACCCTCCCCCGACTTTAGATGAAACCAATGATGCATTTTCCAATTCGGATGCCATCTTTAAAGAGATTGGGCACAAACTTCAATCCCAGCGTGAGTTAATGGGATTATCCCTCGGGGATGTTGAGCGCCATACACACATTCGCATGCATTATATTCAAGCGCTTGAAACAGGAGATATTTCCCATCTTCCCTCCCCTGTGCAGGGAAGGGGAATGCTAAGCAATTACGCCTCCTTGCTTGGTCTCAATACAGAAACAATTTTGTTACGCTTTGCGGATGGATTACAAGCAAGTCTCTATGACCGCCAGGCTGCAAGAAATGCCTCCACGCTCAGTCCACACCAGAAAGACACTGGTAGGATACCAGCCAGACCTTCACAACTAAAACGCCTGTTCTCGATGGATTTATTCGTTGGTGGTTTTTTAATCATTTTTCTATTAGGGTTCACCATATGGGGCGCATTGCGTATCTCCTCATTGCATTCCGGGCAAGAACCCTCTCCGACTGCGCCATCCGTGTCTGAAATCTTATTATCCACTCCTGCTGAAGGGCTGTCTGGAACACCCTCACTTATCTCCAGCAGCGTGGTTTCAACTTCATCCACAACTCTGATCGATTCCACGCTGGTTACTACAACGGTCCAGGTGGATCTAACTGAAACACCCGCTGTATTTGAACCCACACTTGGTCTTGAGAATGCACCCCTTCAGGTCTATGTCGTCGCCCGGCAGCGAGCCTGGATGCGGATCACTTTGGATGGCAAAATTGCATTTGTGGGCAGGGTGATGCCAGGCAGTGCCTATTCTTTTGCCGGGAATGAGCGGATCGAACTGCTCACCGGAGATGGTGCTGGATTGCAAGTATATTTTAACCAACAGGACTTGGGTCAGTTGGGATCGTTCGGCGAAGTGGTTGAGCGTATCTTTTCCATTGAAGGCGTTCAGACTGCCACGCCGGCTGTTCCACTAACCAGCACCCCGGTTCCGACCAGTACCGTCACGCCCACACCCACTCCAACCGCCACGGGGGTACCCGGCACGCCCTCACCAACCCCCAAACCATAAATATCTGAAATATGAAGAACAAATCATTTCATATGATATCCCTTGGCTGTGCCAAGAATACGGTTGACTCAGCCTCCATGGCTCAAATATTGGGCAACGCTGGATATCAATCAACCGATAAACCCTCCAAAGCCCGAGTGTTGATCGTCAACACTTGTGGTTTCATCGGTCCTGCAAAGGAAGAGTCTTTTGAGGTCCTCCAGGAATTGGCGGCCAATAAACAAGCGGGACAAATTCTGATCGCCGCCGGATGCCTCACCCAACGTTATGGGGCTGAAGTGGCACACAGAGTTCATGGAATTGATGGCATCCTGGGTACGCGCCGTTGGATGGACATTCTCGACGTGGTGGATACTTTACGCCATGGCAAGCATCCCGAACCACTTTATCATCTACCGGAAGTATCTACAGTAGGTAAAGATGAGCGAGGGGTGCTACGAGCAGGGATTCAGGGTAAAAGCGCTTTCATAAAGATTGCTGATGGGTGCCGCCGTCCGTGTGCCTTTTGTGCTATACCGCTGATCAAAGGTACAGCTGTCAGCCGTCCATTGGGTGTGATCATTGGCGAGGCACGCCTGTTGAGCAATATGGGAATGCACGAACTCAACCTGATCGCTCAAGACACGACCGATTACGGCTATGATCTTGGAATGAAGGATGGTCTGGCGAGTCTCCTTGAGCAAATGACAAAAGCTGTGCCGGAAATCGATTGGATCCGTATTATGTACGCCTACCCGGGCTATGTGACGGATCGTCTGATCGATGTTATGGCATCAAACCCGCAGATCCTGCCCTATTTGGACATGCCGCTCCAGCATGCCCACCCCGACACTTTGCGTCGAATGAAACGGCCTGCCAATATGGATTGGGTGCGTCGCACCTTGGAGAAAATGCGGACTACCCTGCCAAACCTGGCATTGCGGACGACTTTTATTGTTGGTTACCCGGGGGAAACAGAAGAAGAATTCCAAACATTATTGGATTTCATCAAAGAGATCCGCTTTGACAGGGTGGGAACATTTCCATTTTCTTTTGAGCCCGGAACAGCCAGCGAATCTTTGGGTGACCCGGTTCCTCAAGAAGTTAAGGAAGAGCGCTACGAGCGCTTAATGACCCTTCAGCAGGGTATCTCACTTGCGCGTAATCAGGGTTTTATGGGTAAGACTTTGGATGTGCTATTTGAAGGACAAGGCGACGGATTATCCATGGGGCGCAGTTACCGGGATGCTCCGGAGATCGATGGGTTGGTGATTGTGGAAGGCAGTGAACCCCTGGGGGAGCTTTTACCAGTACGCATTACCGGTGTGTTGGCTTATGACTTGAGTGGTGTGATTATTTCAAGTCCGTAAAGAACCGAATATTAACGCCATAAAATGATGAACGCCTGGGTGAGGGGGGCACCCAGACGTTCATCACTTATAATAATACACGATTGTTTAATTTTTGACAAGGGTAAAATAGGTACTTTGTAAGACAACTTTAAGCGCCCCAGGCGGGAGTCGAACCCACAACCTCGGCCTTAGGAGAGCCTTGCTCTATCCTTTGAGCTACTGGGGCTTTCGGTCGAGATTATAGCATGGAAATATCGGATAACGAAAAATTCCCGGGTGAAAAAGCCGCCCAGGAAGTTGAACCACAAACGGTGAACTTATTCAATCCACTCGACCGGTGATAATGGCAGCCTTTACCTCACCAATTGCCTGGGTAATCTCAATTTCACGTGGGCAGCATTCAGTGCAATTAAAGATGGTATGGCAACGATAGACCCCGAATTGATCGTTCAGGATCCTCAGGCGTTCAGCCGCAGCCTTATCGCGACTGTCGAATATAAAGCGATGGGCAGCTATCATGGCGGCTGGTCCAACATATTGATCACTTGCCCAGAATATGGGGCAAGATGTGGTGCAACAGGCGCACAAGATGCACTTGGTCGTATCATCAAAACGTTCGCGCTCTTCGATACTTTGCAGGCGCTCCTGTGGCGGTGGCGGTTCGTCGTTAATGAAGTATGGCATCACTGAACGGTAGTGGGCGAAGAATTGCTCCATATCCACGATCAGGTCTTTGATCACGCGCAAGCCCAGGATAGGTTCGACAGTGATCTTGTTCGTGTGCAAGTCCTTGAGCAACGCCTTGCAGGCAAGGTAGTTACGCCCATTAATCCGCATTGCATCCGAGCCACAGATGCCATGAGCGCAGGAACGCCGGAAGGAGAGTGTGCCGTCATAATAACCTTTTATATACTCCAACATGTCCAGGATGCGGTCTGTAGGCTGAGCTTCCAACTTATAGGTCTCGTAGTGGGGTTTCTTATCTATTTCAGGATTAAAGCGGAAGACTTTGACTGTAACTTGCATGGCTGCCACCTCTTCTAATATACACGTGCCTTAGGCTGATACTTGGTTATCACAACCGGCTTGTAACGTAGCTCAATCTCGCCGCCTGGTTTCATCCAAGATAGAGTGTGCTTCAACCAGTTGACATCATCGCGTTTCGGAAAATCATCGCGGGCATGACCGCCACGGCTCTCGGTACGTGCCAACGCACAAACCGTGACGACTTCAGCAATCTCGAGCAGGTTGCCTAGCTCCCAGAGGTTGATCATCTCTGTGTTGAAGATTTTACCCTGGTCGTGCAATGGGATGTGCTTATAGCGCTCGCGCAACTCACGCACAGTTTCCAGCGCAGATTGCATGCCTTCTCCAGTGCGGAACATACCCACGCAGTCCATCATGACTTCCTTCATCTTTTTGGAGATTTCCAGGATTTTCTCGTTGCCCTGGGCATTGCGGATGGCATCGAATTGTGTCTGTGTGAACTCAGTTGGGTCAGCTGGCAGGGGTTGAAAATCTGCACCATTAGCAAACTCAGCTGCGCGCAACCCGGCGTGCTTGCCAAATACGATCAGGTCAAGCAGCGAATTCGTTCCAAGGCGGTTCGCTCCGTGGACAGAGACGCATGCCACTTCACCCGCAGCATACAATCCAGGCATGACGGTATTATTCTCATCGATCACAGCTTCACCAAAGCGGTTAGTGGGGATACCACCCATGGTGTAATGGGCTGTGGGTTGGACGGGCATGGGCTGAGCCACCGGGTCGACGCCCAAATACGTGCGAGCAAAGTCCACAATATCCGGCAGCTTGGCAATAATTTCCTCGCCTGTCATCGTATAAGGTGAGCCATCTAGACGTTTGCGCCCATCCAGGACGGCATATTTGTTCACCGTTTCGGGTCGAACGTCCAAATAGAGGTAATTCTGACCGTTGATCCCGTTGCCTGCTTTCATCTCGAGGTACATGGCACGGCTGATTACATCCCGTGATGCCAGGTCCTTCACCGTGGGAGCATACCTTTCCATGAAGCGTTCACCCTTGCCGTTGATCAGCACCCCTCCCTCCCCACGCACGCCTTCTGTGATCAGGATGCCTAACTTGTATATTCCCGTGGGGTGGAATTGGAAGAATTCCATGTCTTCCATTGGAATCCCGCGTCGCATGGTGATGGCAATTCCATCCCCGGTATAGGCATAGGCATTTGAGGTGATGTCCCACACCCGCCCGTGCCCTCCGGTGGCGAAGATCACCGACTTGGCATGGAAAACATGCAACTCGGAGGTTCCGAGCTCAATTGCCACCACCCCGGTAGCTGCGCCATTGACTACTAGCAAATCCACCACCTGGAATTCATCGAAGAAATTGACGTTATTCTTCAAACATTGCTGGTAAAGCGTTTGCAGGATCATATGCCCGGTACGGTCAGCAGCATAGCACGCCCGGCGGACGGGCTTTCCGGTCACATTGTTGGTATGCCCACCGAATGGGCGTTGGGCAATCTTTCCCTCAGCCGTCCTTGAAAATGGCAGACCATAGTGTTCCAGCTCATACACTGCTTGTACGGCCTCGTAACACATGAATTCGATTGCATCCTGATCTCCCAAATAGTCGCTGCCTTTGACTGAATCAAAAGTGTGCCACTCCCAATGGTCCTCTTCTTCGTTGCCCAGGGCAGCTCCAACGCCACCCTGCGCCGTACCGGTATGCGAGCGGGTTGGGTATAGTTTGCTGATCACAGCAGTGTTGGCAGTCTTTGAAGCATACAGAGCAGCCATTAAACCTGCTCCTCCTGCTCCGATTACGATTACATCAAATTGGTGTTTTTTCATAGTGTTAAGGTTCCTCCCGTGTCTGCTCTAATACGCAGATCCGAGAACGACATAGATGCCAATGATGACCATACCTATCCAGACGAGTGCAATCAAAGCCCGTACGAATGGCTGCCAAAAAGTGTGACCGATATAATCCTCAACAATCATACGGATCCCGTTGGCTGCATGGGTGAAGGCAAAAGCTATGATCAGGTATTGCATGATCTGCCAGAAAGCGGTAGCCCATCCAATGGTGACGTCAGGGACATTGCTGTTAACTACGTGGTTGGGGTTGGGGAAAAATGTCCAGCGCAAAACTGTAGGCAGGTCCATCTGTAGGCGGGCTCCCATATACATCGCTGAACCCAGACCAACCAATGCCAATAAGATGATCCCCAGTCCAGAGATGCGTGTAAAAAGCCACATTATATAATCCAAATTAAAGCCGCGGTTTGGAATGTAACGAGGTCGCATATCTTTCTCTCCTCAGCCTTTACCCGCCCGAAAGGGCGCGAGACACAATCACGTACACAGTCAGCAGATAGATCGGGGTAAATACCGCCCATAGAAGATGGACGGCTTCGCGTTCATATTTGATCAGCTTTGGCCAAATGTCGAGGATGGCAACGCGGAATCCATTTAAAGTGTGGAAAATCACGCAAAAAACAACAACAATCTGGAACCACCAGGATTCATAGATGGTATTGATGGTAGTCCCCCAGGTACCCAACACCTGCTGCATCGAAAATGAAGCCGCAACGTGAAATCCTACAAATAGAATGATCCCCATGGCGGTGAGGCGATGGAGTGCGAATGCATAGTAAGGAGTACTTCCCCTATACAGCCATCCTTTAAAGCCGGTGTATTTACCATAAGCCATGTGCTCCTCCTTAATCCTCACAGACGTTGGAAAATGGATTTCTCAATTATCCCATTTGTCTTAGAATAGGGAAAAGTGATAAAACTCATGGATTATTCATATTACTTATCCTTATCATCATATCACGATATGTTCTACAATTATAAATGCGGGATAAGACGGTCTTCCTGTATCTTTGATGTACAATACGCACACTATACTGCTCATTGCGCCCACCAGGAAGATCGTCTTCCCAGCTTTAAAGGTTGATACATTTAATTTGCTCACCAGGAGGTACAAATGCCCAGTTCCCCCCACATGAGCCGCCGTGAATTCGTCTCCATTGTGACCGCTGCCGCCGGCACAGTCATGGGAGCGTTGATCGGTATTCCAGCCATTGGTTACCTGATTGCCCCAGCTCTCCAAAAGGTTTCTGCTGATGCTTGGATCCCGGCAGGCGCATTAGAGAATTATCCGGTCGGTGTTCCAACATTATTCAACTTCAACCGCACCAAGGTCAATGGTTGGGATAAAACCGTCAACAGTTATGGCGTCTATATCATCCAACACGAAGATGGTTCGATCTCGGCTCTCTCCAACAAATGTACTCACTTGAGTTGCCGAGTGAATTGGAAGCAGGATGCAGCTGCCTACATCTGCCCATGCCATGATGCTTATTTCGATATAGATGGGCAGATCATTAAAGGCCCTCAACCTCGAGCTCTCGACACCTATGAGACCAAGATCGAGGAAAACAATCTCTTCATTCACTTCCTGGGGAGTTAAGTATGTTCCAAAAGACCTTTAACTGGATAGATGAACGTCTTGGGTTAAAGACCATTTATGATACCGTCCTCGACCGGAAGGTGCCCAAGGTCAATTGGTGGTTCACCCTTGGGAGTGCCAGCCTGTTCCTCTTTCTCCTTCAGGGCATCACTGGCATCATGCTCACCATATATTATGTTCCCTCCCCAGACCATGCCTACGACAGCATCCAGTACATCATGACGGGTGTTAGTTTTGGTTGGCTGATACGTGGCATCCATCATTGGGGCGCTAGCCTCATGGTACTGATTGTATTTTTCCACATGTTGCGGACTTATTTCTTCGGTGCTTATAAATATCCTCGCGAGTTTACCTGGGTCACAGGCGTCTTGCTACTCCTACTCACCCTTGGCATGGGCTTTACGGGTTACCTGCTCCCATGGAATCAGCGAGCTTACTGGGCAACCACGGTAGCCACCTCCATTGCTGGCACAGTACCCTTCATTGGCAATTTTATTAACCAGGTGCTGCGTGGAGGGAGCGACCTCTCCGCGGTGACCCTGGCTCGTTTCTTCTCCGTCCATATCTGGTGGTTCCCCGCCATGATCGCCGGATTGATTGGCGTTCACCTATACATGGTCATCCGCCTGGGTATCTCTTCGGTTCCCAAAGAAGAAGACTAGAAAAAGGAGACAGCCGTGAACGAAGAGCAAAAGAAACTATATAAAGAAAAATATACCCAGGAAAAGCAAAATGGGGTCAAGTTCTGGCCAGATATTATCTATAAAGACCTGGTTATCAGTGTTGCCCTATTTATTGTCTTAGTCATTATGGCCACGTGGATAGGTGTCGCTCAGGAGCCTAAAGCTGATCCTTCAGATTCAACTTACATCCCTCGCCCTGAATGGTATTTCCTGTTCCTTTTCCAGCTGCTTAAATATTTCCCAGGGTCGTTGGAGTGGCTCGGTACCACTGTCATTCCGATCATTGCAGTCCTGGCATTATTCTTGTTACCTTTCTTTGACCGGAATTCGCGTCGCTTTTGGAAGGCTCGCCCATGGGCGATTGGTATCATGTCGGTATTGGTGCTTGGGATTGTTGCTCTAACTTTATTGGCGGTTATCACCACTCCCGCCCAGGAGGTAACTGGTACGATTGCCGGGACCGTACCTGAACAAATCCTCGCCGGGCAGGACTTATATTCTATCAACTGTACCGAATGTCATGGTCCAAATGGCGAAGGCGGTGAAATTAAAGGTGTCGAAGGGCTTGAAGGCTTCATTATGAAGGCCATCAATACTAAAGATGAGATGTACACCCGTGATGACCAGACTTTCACCGATATCATCTCCTATGGTCAACAAGACCTGGGCATGCCACCCTTCGCACGAGCCTTTGGTGGTGCCTTAGGGCCTTCCGATGTCGAAGCCATCGTCACCTTCATGCGCTACACCTGGGACGATCGTGTTGAGCTGCCTAAGGAAGTTGCTGCGGCCAATGCTGTTCCGACACTTGCCGCAGGAGAAATACCCTCCTATGAGGTGCATATCGCTGCGATTCAACGCCGTTATTGCGTCTCTTGCCACCGTGAAGGCAAGAAGAATAACAATTACATTATGGACAATTATGAGGATACGATAAAAACGGGTGACCATACCCCCGACCTGATCGCTGGTGACCTGCTTTGCAATACCATGCAGATGCTTAACCGTGTCGAAGGGCTCGAGGCTGGCAACCCGATGCCGCCCACCCGGGCGTTGCCTCCCGAGTTGATTGCCATTTACCAGGCATGGATCATGGCAGGTATGCCCAATACTGCTGCGGATGCAGCTGCGCTTTCTGCACCTTCACCAACCTCAGGCACGCCTGGCTACCCTGCTCCTTCCGAGTCTGTCACCCCGCCACCAGCAGCTTCTGTGACGCCCACTCCGTAATCTCTCAAGGACACGGTGATCAAACCGCTGTGCCCTTTTGATTTCTCTTGTGCTAAAATATCCTGCATGTCAGGCCGTATAGGGCGGTTTTTGCCCACAATCGTAACCCTGTTCATAATATTCCTTGTCTGTGTGGGTGGCTCTTTAGCTGAACACGCTTTCATAGCAACGCTTACTACCCCTGATACCAGTGCCTTCCCTCATCTCACAGCATATCTGGATGTGCATGATCCAGCAGGTGAATTTGTCCACGGGCTTACTCCGCAAGATGTCACTTTACTGGAAAACGGAATCCAGGTGCCAGTCAGTGGGTTGCAGGAGCAAAAACCCGGTGTCCAACTGGTCATCGCCATTACTCCAGGTGCGTCATTCAGTATCCGTGATTCCCTGGGAATCTCCCGGGGTGAATACTTGCTTAAAGCGCTCCTTGCGGGAACATGGACAGACCAACCTTCGGGTGTGGATGATTTTAGCCTGCTCACCATGGGTGGTCCCCAGCTAACTCATTCATCTGATCCTGCTTCGCTCCAATCTTCACTTGAAGCTTACAAGCCCGATGATCCGAATGCTATCCCCAGCTTGGAAGTGCTCGCCTCAGCATTGCAGGTCGCTTTAGATCCCGCCACTCGACCCGGCATGGAGCGGGCAATTATTTTTATCACCCCTCCACAGGAAACCGACGTTTCTCTTGGTCTTCAGTCGATCATTGCAAGTGCCAGTCAGCAGAATATTCATATCTACGTTTGGTTGGTGGCTGCGCAGGAAGTATTTGATCTGCCTGAGATCGATCAACTGCGGAATTTGGCTGAGCAGACGCATGCCGCCTTTTTTGCTTTTTCACACGACGAATCCGTCCCCGATTTGGAAACCCTGCTCGAACCCTTACGCTATGTCTACCAGCTTGGTTATGACTCACAGATTGCCTCTGCAGGTTCCCAACAAGTAGCTGCCCAAGTGACGATTGGCACTGAGCTAATCACCACTCAGCCACAGTCATTTGAGCTAAAGCTTCAGTCACCTTCCTTAATAATCCTGAACCTGCCGGCTGAAATTGTGCGTAGCTTTTCCAGTCAGCCAACTCCAGGAACCACCAGTCTAACAGGTGACCTCCTGCCTCTGGAAGATGTCTTGACAATCCAGGTGACTTACCCGGATGGCTATGAGCGATCTCTCACCCGCACTAGCCTCGTTGTCGATGGGGTAATCGTAACAGAGAACACTAGCCCACCTTTTGACCAGTTTGTATGGGATTTGCGCCCTTACACTCAGGATGGTAAGCACAAGCTTAGCGTCGAAGCGACTGACAATCTTGGAATGGTTGGGAAAACTGGTGAAACCTCAGTCAAGATTACTGTGCCATCCACCACTCAAGGTGTGATTATCGCAGTATCCCAAAAACGGCTACTCGTGATAGGGGTGACCGTCTTCGTTTCGGCATCCATCCTGGTGCTGGTGCTCATCCTGGGTGGCCGTATCCACCCCAAACTACATCCGGGCCAGGTCTGGCCTGTAGCGTATTCCAGTGAAAAGGCACGCCCTGCGGGATATCGCGAACGTTTGCGCCGGCTCAGAGACCCGGTTACCCAACCGGTTAAAATCGCTTCCACGCAGCCTGCGCCAGCCAGACTCCATTCTAAGGGCTGGAGAGAGCATTTGCCGTGGTTTAAGCATAAAGAAGAACCGGTCCCTGCCATGGCTTATCTGATCCCCCTGATCGGATCCGATGAGCCTACATTACCAGCCCCGATGCAAATTGCTACTGACGATATCACCCTTGGAAGTGCCCCCCATCAAGCTGGTTTTGTCATCGTTGATCCATCCATCGAAGGACTGCATGCCCGGATTCACCATGCAGATAAATCATTCCTGATCACAGATGCTGGTTCGGTGGCAGGCACTTGGGTGAATTACGAGCAGGTAAACGCGCAGGGCACACATCTGGAGCATGCGGATATTATCCATTTGGGAAGGGTTGGTTTCCGCTTTATACTTTCAGAGGTCGGTCAGCCGCGTACGGTGGTAGTCACTCCTTTGGAGCCAAATCAGTGATCCCAGTTGAGCATGCTCACCTGCATATCGCGGTAGCTACCCACCCGGGTATGATGGGCAAGTCGAACGAAGATAGATATTCTGTTTCGGCTTACCGCTTTACCTCAGACGACCGCACACCAACCGTCCTGGCATTACTTGCGGATGGTATTGGAGGTCATCGTGCCGGAGAGGTGGCTGCACAACTGGCAGTGGAGAATATCAACAGATATGTTGCGGAGAGCCCTTCTAATCAACCCGTACAGGTCTTGAAACAAGCCCTCACCCAAACCAGCATGATTATCCTAAGCCGTTCAATGGAGGATCCGACTATGACCGGCATGGGAACCACCTGCGTGTGTGCCTGGGTGATTGGTGACCAGCTCTATGCTGCTTCCGTAGGTGACTCACGATTGTACCTGCAGCGGGGAGCAAAGCTCACTTGCCTGACTACGGATCATACCTGGATTCAGGAAGCACTTGCCAAAGGCACCCTGATGCCTGATCAAGTTAAAGGTCATCCCAATGCCCACATAATCCGCCGGTTTCTGGGATCGAAGAATACGATTAACCCAGATATGCGGCTGCGGCTTAACCCCGTCGAAAGTGATACCCAGGCTGAAGCAAATCAAGGCTTGCGCTTGCTTCCCGGAGACCGCCTGATGCTATGCAGTGATGGCTTGACCGATTTGGTTAAGGATAGAGAGATCCTGAATATCCTGCGCGCCGGGCAACTCGAGTCGAGCACTGCTCAGTTGATCAATCTCGCCAACCAGCGCGGTGGTCACGATAATATTACTGTTGTGCTCATGGAAGTTCCCCAGCCTGCACATATTACTCAGCCAATCCGTCTCTCGCCCTCGCCGAGTATCGTTCCCGCACAAAAAGGTCGACATACCGTGCTTTCCTGGCTGATGGTCACCTTGCTATTGATTGCTATCCTTTTGATGGTTTTATTGTTGATTTATCTATTCACCCATCAGCTAATTTAGAAGTACGCTCAGGCATCTTACCCTCAATTGCATTCGAGTATGGTTCGTCCCTGGTTGATCTGTCTTTTTCCTCCTGAATAGAGACACTCACTCATGGGTGTTATACTCAACATCAGTAAATGGCATCCCTGGAGAATGAACGGGTGCAAACCCTAGGGTGAAAAAAGTGTTGAAATTCAGTCATACTGTACTTCTTACCTTGGTGTGCCTTGTTTTATTGGCGAGCTGTGCTTATCCAAGTCCGACTAATATTGACGCTCCGGAAGTAACTACCCCCACGAACAATTCGACCAGTCAGCCTTATTCGACCCTTGAACTTTCCCCTGGCGTTTTGCCTGATCCAACCCAACCCCAACCTTCTCCGACTGTTTCACCCCAGGTCATACCTGTTGAAGCTACTTACACCCCGACATCGCCCTATCAAGTACCAGCACAATATAATCTGGATGCCATTTTTGATTACTACCAGCACTCGCTGTCTGTTTCTGAAACGATCAGCTATGTAAATTACACGCCAGATAGCCTTGATGACTTGATCTTGGTGATTGAGCCTAATCGCTTGGTAGGAGGCTTTACACTCGTCTCCTTGTCTTGGGAAAATGGGGAGGTCATCAACGCATACGAATTGAAAGATGACCAGATGAACATCCCATTGCTTCAGCCTCTTCAGTCCGGCGAAACGCTGGGGCTAAAGATCAATTATCATTTGGAAGTACCAGAGATTGCCGTACCTTCCGATTCAGTCCGCCCAGTACCTTACGGTTATACACAAAGACAGACGAATATAGTGGATTGGTATCCGTATATACCCCCTTATATCCCTGGTGAGGGATGGTTGGTGCACCCACATTGGTGGTTCGGTGAACACCAGGTGTTTGATGTGGCAGATTTTCAAGTCAACCTCACTCTTGTGGAGCCGGTTCAGGATCTGGTTATTGCTGCTTCCACCTCTGCGATGCAGGACGGGGACAGTTATTCGTATCGTTTGGAGGCCGCACGGTCTTTCGCCTTATCTGCCAGTGACCAATACTTGCTGCAAACTACCAGCGTCGGCGATGTGACCATTTATTCCTATACCTTTCCCTATGATAAATATGCCGGGCAGGAGGTGCTGCACAATACCGCGGATGCACTGCAGTTATACTCCCAATTGATTATGCCTTACCCACATATCTCCCTAAGTGTGGTGGAAGCAGATTTCCTGGACGGCATGGAGTATGACGGATTGTTCTTCCTTAGCCGTGGTTTCTACAATCTTTATGACGGCACCCCAAAGGGGTATCTGACTTTCATTGCCGCGCACGAAACCGCTCACCAGTGGTGGTATGGGTTGGTTGGAAATGACCAAGCCTTGGAACCCTGGTTGGATGAAGCCATGTGCACTTATATGGAACATATCTTTTACGAAAATATTTATGCTGATTACCCACCAGGCTCGGGTGAATCATTGGTCGGTTGGTGGTGGTATTATCGGGTAAATTTCTATAATCCCAGCGGGTGGGTGGACAGCTCCATATATGATTTCAACCAGTTTCGCTCCTACCGGGATGCTATTTATCTAAACGGTGCAAAATTCCTGGAAGACCTGCGCAATCTGATTGGAGACCAAGCCTTCTTTGCATTCTTGAGGGACTACGCCAGTCAAAATGCTCATGGTATAGCTACCGCGACGGATTTCTTTACCATTTTGAAAAATCATACCTCCAAAGACTTGGATGGTTTGTTGACCAATTATTTCCAATACGGAAAATAAGAAGGTCATTTTTCCCTGACTGTATTGCCAATCCTTCCCCTTGAAGCTAGAATACATTACTAATGACTACCACCATGCGATTTGATGTCTTCACCCTTTTTCCGGACGTCTTCACACCCTACCTTGAAACAAGCATCTTACAGCGCGCACAGGAAAACCATCTGGTAGAAGTGGCCCTGCATAACATTCGTGATTGGACCACCGACCGGCATCATGTATGCGACGACCTGCCCTATGGTGGGGGTGGCGGGATGGTGATGAAGCCAGAGCCGATTTTCACTGCAGTTGAGAGCGTACTTGGTGCTCCACCCTCCTGCCCGTTGATCCTACTCACCCCCCAAGGTAGGGTATTCTCCCAGGCAGTGGCACAAGAGCTCTCTCAACACCCTCATCTTGGATTATTATGCGGTCGTTATGAGGGGATTGACGAACGCGTGCGCGAGCACCTGGTGACAGATGAAATTTCAATTGGCGATTATGTGCTCAGCGGGGGAGAGCTCCCGGCATTGGTGCTGATCGATGCGATTACCCGCCTGATCCCCGGTGCGCTGGGAGACCCGGAAGGTGCCTGGGATGATTCACATGCCACGGGGCTGCTTGAATATCCCCATTACACACGCCCGCCTGAGTTCCGTCATTGGCGTGTACCAGATATCTTGCTTTCTGGTGATCATGCCCGCATTGCCTCATGGCGCCGTCAGCAGGCACTATTGCGTACCAGGCTGCGCCGTCCCGATTTACTGGAGGGAGCAGACCTATCTGAGAATGACCGCGACTTTTTGAATGGTTTGGAGGTAGATGATAAGTAAGCATTTCCTTGGAATGAATTGCAAACTAAGATTCATTAACCCACATTCTGGAGGTTGGTATGCGCTTTAATTATGGCAAGATCTTTTTGCTCGGGTTTGGTTTCTTTGGTATTTCCATTATTTGGGGGGTATATAACGCTTTCGTACCTGTGTTCCTGGCTGAAAAGTTTCAATTGGATGTGCGCTGGATCGGCTTTTTTATGACCCTGGATAATATTGCCGCCTTGTTGATCCAACCACCCGTCGGTGCCTGGTCTGACCGGCTACGCACCCCAATTGGGCGGCGCATGCCATTTATCCT
>JBAPSY010000107.1:0-4624 GCA_049281855.1 Anaerolineales bacterium | reverse complement strand
ATTTACCTATCAGCTTGTCGTCAAAAGGCATTCGATCCGTTTCGTTTTTTCGCGGGTCGAATATCCTTCTCCCTCATAACAATAGCCTATTGGTCCGCTCAGGTGGGCTTCACGAAATTCGACGTTTCCAACTTGGTCGCTTTACCCGCTATCAATTGAATGCAATTGAATTTTTTCTAAACAATTACCTCTTCATGTACTCAGTCGGCTCACATATAAAAATTTATATCATCGGTGTTCATGTATTCATCTGCGGTAAATCATTTCCCCAAATCCCCCGGCCCAAACGCTCCCGGCAACAGCTCCGAAAGCCGGGCCTCCTGTCTCAGGTTCCCCTCCGCGTCGGCGATCAGTACCACCGTATCCAGCCCGAACTCCGCCATTACCTGGCGGCAGGCGCCACAGGGTGTGCCCCCATTGCTGGTGACCACTGCCAGTGCCACGAACTCCCGCTTCCCCTCCGACACGGCCTTGAAGATCGCCACGCGCTCGGCGCACATGCTGGTGGGATAAGCGGCATTTTCCACATTGGCACCCGTGAAGTACCTGCCCGAGGGCGTTACCAGTGCTGCCCCCACCTGGTAATTTGAATAAGGCGCATAAGCGCGCTCACGTGCTTCCAGCGCCAATTGGATCAGCCTTGTACGCAACTCATTTGTCAGCATTATCTTCATCCTGCTTCACTTCCTGGTCTTCCGCGGACTGCTTCTTGGCTCTCACCTTACGGATGCGCCGCCCGGTGACCTGTTCAATGGTCAGGCTGATATCGCCCACTTGCAGGCTCTCCCCGCTGGTAGGCACGCGCCCGACTCGCTCGTAAATGAATCCGCCCAACGTTTCAGTCTCTTCCGTGGGCAATTGGCTACCCATCACTTCATTAAAATCCCTCAGGTCAACCTTACCCTGGAAGACGTATTCGCCCTCCCCCACTTGCACGTATGGCGCTTCTTCGCTCTGGTCATATTCATCCTGGATTTCACCCACAATCTCCTCGAAGATGTCCTCCAGCGTGACCAGCCCGGCGATGCCGCCGTACTCATCCACCACCATCGCCATGTGCACGTGCCCCGTCTGCATCTCCTCCAGCAGCTCATCCACCTTCTTGGCCTCGGGGATGAAGGTTGCCGGTCGTAGTAGGCTGTGCAGCGAATCGATCTGCTCTCCCATGCGCCATACCCGCAGCAGATCCTTGGCGTACAGCAGGCCCAGGATGTTATCCACCGATTCGGTATACACCGGCATGCGTGAATGACCCGACTTGATCAGCGCATCCACTGCCTCTGAGAGCGGTGTGGAGACTTCCAGGGCATTAATGTAGATTCGGGGTAGCATGATCTCACGCACCAGAGTGTCGCCTAGCTCGAAGATCGAGTAGATCATCTGTCGCTCATCCCCCTCCAGCACTCCTCCTTCATGACCGGCATCCACCATGCTCTTCAGTTCCTCTTCGGTGACGGTGCTCACCGGTTCCTGGGCTTCGCCCTTACGCCGCCCAAAAGCCAGCGGCAGCAACAAGAGTGGTGTAAGGACCACAGTCAGGGAGCGTACGTAAGGTGCCAGGCGCATCGACCAGACTTCAGGGTGGCGTGTGACCACCACTTCCACTGCCCATTCCAGCCAGAATACAACCACCGCTGCCAGGAGCAGGATGCCCATCTCCACCATCACAGATGGTACCGTCCAGGCCTGTGGGGCGAATAAAGCCAGCAGCAGGCTGGCACCCAAAAACCGAGTCAGCAATTGGAGCAGATTGCTGGCCGCCAGCCATTCCTGCGGGGAATGCAAGAGGCTGACCGCCCGGTTGACCTTAACCTCCATCTCCTCCCTCAGAGCCAGAAGGCGCGCCAAACTGGCATTCAGCAGTGCCGCCCTGAAGGCAATGGTGAAAAGGTCCAGGCCGAATAGGACCAATAAGCTCAGGACCAGGTATGGTGTCACTTTTTCAGCACTTTGATCACCCTGGCAGGCACACCCACCGCAAGTGATTGGGGTGGGATGTCCTTGGTGACCACCGTTCCCGCCCCAGTCTTGGCACCTGCCCCCACTTTCACCGGCGCCACCAACATGGTATCGGAGCCGATGAAGGCGCCCTCACCGATCTCAGTCGGGTATTTATGCGTGCCGTCATAGTTGCAAGTGATCGTACCAGCGCCGATGTTCACATCTGCACCCACGGTGGCATCGCCCATATATGAGAAGTGCCCCATCTTGGCACCCGGCCCTAGGGTGGAGTTCTTGACCTCGCCAAAGTTGCCCATATGCACGCCCGTGGAAAGATGGGCTCCTTTGCGTAGGTGGCAGTACGGACCCATCTCCACGTGGTCCTCGAGCAGCGCATATTCAAGCACCGAAGCCAGGAGCGTGCAGCCATCACCTACTTTGGTATCTTTGACGATGGTATTGGGGCCAATGACACATCCAGTGCCAATCTGAGTGCTGCCATGCAGGTACGTGCCGGGCCACAGGATGGTATCCTGCCCGAGTGTGACCCCCGGCTCAATATATGTGCTGATCGGGTCGATCATGGTCACGCCTGCCAGCATCCATTGGCGGTTGATCCGCTGGCTTAACAGGGCATTCGCCTGTGCCAGATGCAGGCGGGTGTTGATGCCGATAACCTCATTTGGATCTTCCATGCTTAGCGTTTGGATGGCGTGCCCCTCTGCCACCGCCATGCCCACCAGGTCGGTCAGGTAGTATTCACCCTTTGGGGAGAGCGCGATACGCTTTAAAGCCGGCCAGAGCCAGGCGGCGCGGAAGCAGTACACCCCCGGGTTGAGCTCGTGGATGCTAAGCTGCTCAGGGGTTGCCTGGGCTTCCTCCACAATCCCGCTCACCTGCCCGCCTGGGTCACGCAAGATGCGCCCAAAGCTGCGTGTCTCATCTGTGGTCACCGTCAGCATGCTGACCGGACCGGTATGTGACTGCGCCTCCTCCACCAGCCTGCCTAGTGTTTCCCCAGTGAGCAGGGGCATATCGGCATAGATCACCAGCACCAGGTCACTTTTCCCCCTCAGCAGTGGTTCAGCCTGCATCACGGCGTGCCCTGTGCCAAGCTGCGGCTCCTGGAGCACATACTCAGCCTGGTCTCCCAGAGCCTGACGCACCTGGTCTGCGCCGTGCCCGATCACCATCACTGGTCTGTCACCTGTGACCTGCCGCACAGCTTCCAGAACGTACCAAGCCATAGGTCTCCCGAGCAAGCTGTGGAGCACCTTGGGTAAGTTGGATTTCATGCGCGTGCCTTGCCCGGCGGCAAGGATAACTGCGGAAAGTTTCATCATCCCTCCAGAATAGCAAAAACGCAAAGTCGGGCCGGGGCTTAGCAGCAATTGCAATAGAACCCAGGGGACCTTGCGTTAATCATACCAGAAGTCATCTATACTAACTAGCTGGGGCATCCGGGCTCGAACCAGAATAAGCAGATCCAAAGTCTGCTGTGCTGCCATTGCACCATGCCCCAAATTTAACGCCCGGTTTTCAGGGCGTCTGGTATTTTATCATATTTTTGAACCATTCCTGTCAGGAGGGGTTTAACTTCGCTTAGAGGCTTATCTCTGCTTATCCTCGTCCGGTGCCAGCCCCATATCCCGCGCTTGGTCGTATGAGAGAATGTCCTTATCATGCGCCTCTTCCAGGGTATCATCTTCTCCCAAAGTCTCCCAAAAGCCGTCTGCTTGTTCCTCGCCACCGGTTTTCGAGGCTTTGGAGAACATGTTTTCAACCCCTGCCAAGGTTTCTTGGTCAACTGTGGTCTCTGCGGGTAATTCGGTCTGATGCTTACCTGATTCTTCCTGATCTGCTTCCTCATCCGCAGCCTTATTTGCCAGGATGGCTTGAAGGTCATGGACTGCCAGATGGATGGCATGGTCGATCATACCGAGCTTATCGGGGTTGAAATAGCCCGAGGTAACTACAAACAAGGCATGTTTAAGCCCGACGGGTGACACATACATACACTGTCTCGGAGCAACGAAGTACTGTAGACTTTCGCTGGTACCCTCCGCCATAGCCTGTGATACCTGCAGGCTGGCGCTAAATGCTTGCATCAATGCCAGGAGTAACGCCGAACCGGTCGTGATCTCCACGGCGCTTCCGGCCTCTTCAAGCACCTGCCCAGCATCGTTCACCAATAGGGCCGACACGGCCTTCACCTGTTGCTTCAGGTCAGTCAACCGCTCGACAAGCGTTGGCATGAGTTCACGCCTGACTGGTTTCTTAACAAGGTCTATATCTGGTGCCCCACTGGCGCTCGGTGCTCCATTCACTCCTGCGTTTGTGGGGGGTATGGCGGCTACTCGGTCTCTGCCAGTGGATGGCAGGCTTGATTGGCTAGAGGCAGACCACAAACTACGCTTCACCGCATTCAGGAAAGCGGTGATCTCAATGGGCTTGAAAAAGAAGGCCTCCACGTCGGCTTCAGATACCTGCTGGCGGATTGCCGCATTTTCAACCCCGGTAACCAGGATGATTTTCGTCTCAGGTTTGCGCTTTTGAAGTTTGGTGACCATCTCCAAACCTGACATGCCTGGCAGACGAATATCCAATACCACCAGGTCGAGCGGTACCGAGGAGCTGATAAGCAGCGCCTCTTCGGCAGAAGGCACTTCCAGCACGTCGATTT
>JBAPSY010000106.1:0-15685 GCA_049281855.1 Anaerolineales bacterium | reverse complement strand
CTGCAATACCAATAACCGCTGGAACAAATACCTCAGATACATTGTCTGCCAATTTTTGTATCGGTGCCTTACTCCCCTGTGCCTCTTCAACTAATCGAATGATTTGTGATAAGGCTGTCTCTTTTCCGACTTTGGTAGCTTCAAATTTGAAGAAGCCAAGTTTATTGATCGTCGCACCAATTACGGAATCCCCTGCATTCTTTTCCACTGGCATGGATTCACCAGTGAGCATGGATTCATCCACGGAAGAATGACCTTCGATCACCACCCCGTCGACCGGAATTTTCTCTCCGGGTCTTACAAGTACTATATCGCTAATATTTACATCATCCACAGACACTTCAAGCTCATCACCATCGCGGATTACGTGCGCAGTTTTTGCTCGTAATCCCATCATTTTCTTAATGGCTTCGCTTGTCCGTCCCTTGGCACGAGCTTCTAAATATTTACCCAGTTTTATCAACGTAATTATTACAGCAGAAGTCTCGAAATAAACATGCCCCGGCAATACACCCATTGTGACAAAAATAGAGTAGATGTATGCGACGGATGAGCCCATCGAAATCAATACATCCATATTTGCTGAGCGATTTCGCAAAGACTTAAACGCACCCACATAATATTGCCAGCCGACGTAAAATTGAACCGGTGTAGCCAGAAGGAGCATCAACCAATTGACCCATATGTCCTCCCCCCAAGTGGGCATTAATAAATCTCTTACCATCGCGAGGATAAACAACGGAATCGTAAAAATCAAGCCAATGATCAGTAAGCGACGCTGTTGATCAATTTCATGCTGCCGTGCGATTTGTTCTGCATCTTCCATATCCGATCCTGTTTCAACGACCTCGAAACCAGACGATTTAATTACCCTTCTTAACTCAGCCTGACTGACAATCGTTGGAATATACTGGATCTTTGCATGCTCGGAGGTGATACTTACATTTACATTCAGCACGCCTTCTATTTTATTGACTGCCCTTTCTATCCTCCTGGCATCGTTATCATCACTCATGCGCTTGATTAATAAATCTGCTTCTCCAGTCGCAACGCCATACCCAGCCCTGTTTATACGATCGATTAAGTTACCCAGTTTAGAAATCTCTGGATTATATTCGACTGTTGCCCGTTCTGATGAAAGATTTACGTTGGCAACCGTCACACCTTTTTCTTTTTTTAGATTTCGTTCAACCGTCGCGACGCAATTCGCACAAGTCATTCCGGTTATGGGTAAAATTACCTGTTTAGCCTGAGACATAAACACTCCTACAACAATAAATTACGCAATATGCGCCACCTGATCCATCCCATGAGCATACTGCGTAATTCTGTAAAGAAATACCCAACTACCCCACTACAGGATATTCTATCGATTCCAGCAACGCTTTTATTTTTTCTTCACTTGCTGGAGATTCAAATTCAATCGTGGCATTCCGTAAAAGTTGATCTGCTTTAACCGACTTTACGCCTGGAAGATCGATCAATTCGGATTGAATTGTATGGACACAGTGCCCACAATGGATATTTGGTATTGAATATGTAACTTTTGTCGTCATTACTTTTCTCCTTGTATATTATGTAAATTTCTTCATACCAAAAACATCAGCAATCTCTGTCAACACCCGTTCACGTTCATCAGGATTCTCTCCTCGAACAGCTGTGATCAAACAGGAATGTAGGTGTCCTTCCAGAATAATCCCACTAACTTTATCCAATGCAGCCTGAACCGCATGGATCTGTCGAATCACATCAATGCAATAAGTGCCATTTTCGACCATCTGCTCTATTCCCCGTATATGACCTTCAATATTTTTTAATCGTTTCAGGGTATCTTCGTTCATAATTTCTACCTACCTACCCCACCCATATGGGGGGGGGTAGGTATAGTATACTATTATCCTCTACTTTGTCAAGTGTATATAAAATACTTATATGATCGAGATATTGCTATACACCAAATTCTTCCCCCAATTCATCCATCCGCAAGCTGATCACCTGACTGGCTGAATCGCGCCCCATCGTAACTCCATAGATAATACTCGCTGCCTGAACGGTATTCCTATTATGAGTGATTACAATAAACTGGGTTTTTTCACTTAACTCAGTCAGCAAATCGCGGAACCTGCCTACATTTGCTTCATCTAACATGGCATCGACCTCATCCAGGATGCAAAATGGTGTCGGTGAGACTCTTAACAAAGCAAAAACCAATGCGGCTGCAGTCAGACTTCTCTCGCCACCAGATAGGAGAGCTAAACCTTGCTCCCTTCTACCAGGCAGCCGGGCTTCAATATCGATGCCAGTTTCAGTCATATTTTCTGGGTCAGTTAATGCTAAGCGAGCAGAGCCACCCCCAAACAAGCGCGTAAAGATCTGCTTGAACTCCTGGGCGACAGCATTGAATGTCCTCCGAAACTCCCTCTCCATCAAAATATCCAGCTCTGTTATGACTTCTCTAATATCACCTTCCGCCTTCATTAAGTCATCTACTTGTGATGTAAGGAATTCGAAACGCTCTTTGACCTCCAGGAACTCGTTTTGTGCTTCAGGGTTTATCGCACCCATCCTGCGTATTTGGGCTTTCTGTTGTCGGATGGTATCTTCAATCTCAGCAGACAATACTTCAACCTTTGGCAATTCCTCAACCATGCCATCCAACGGTAATGGTTTTGGTCCAGACACCGAATCGGTATAATCAAATGAAACCAGACCGAAGTCATCTTCGATATGATTGCGTAATGATTCGAATGATTCCTGATGATGAGCAAGATTAATTTTTGACTGTGTATAATGCTGTTCTGCAGTTCTCAATGCCTGCCGTGCTTCGGTATCTGTGGATAATAGTCCATTATGATCCCTTTCCAAAGCACTTAATTGCTCCTCCTGGGGATTAACGGTATTGGATAGCTCTTCGATCTTGCCAGCGATTAGCTTTTCTTCCTCTGAAGATACAACCATATTTTCATTGAGTGTTTTGATATCAAGCTCAAGTTTCGATGAGCGATTGGTTAGGTCCTCAAGATCATTTTCCAATTGCTGGAGGTGGTTGATTTTATCCTGTTGACGGTTTTTTGCATCAAGCAATGCCTGCTCTACCACAGCAGTATTCGTGTTCCAATATGTATTCTGAGCCAATAATTCCTCCAGAGGTAATCCATCTAACTCAGTGACCTTCCGATCCAATTCCGCTTGTATATCGCGGGATTCGGTTTGCAATTTCACGATCTCTTCCTTAAGATTAGCTTGCTCGATCATTTCATTGTTAATATCTGTTTGATTCCTGCTCATCTGCTCTTGATGCCATTGCAAACTACGCTGAATCTTTTCGACTTGTAATTCCAGCTGGTTTACTTGAGTGTTGAGCGATTTTTCTTGTTCTTGAGCCTTGCGATATTTTTCTTTGCAATCTTCTTCTTCAACCCGTAACTCGCCTATCTTTCGTTCGATGACCGAGCTTCTCTCTTCAATATCATTCGCTAATGATATAGCTTTTTCGAGAACAGATTTTGTTTCTCGTTGTTGACGAGGCCTGACCAATAATCCTTTCCTGGACGCTCCCCTTATGATTGGTCCGCTGGAAAGATACATCTCACCCTTTAATGTAACAACCCTCAAACCGGGAATCTTCCGCCAATCACTCGATGAGATGATGATTCTGGCAGTCTTGCGATCTTTAACGATGATCACTTGCCCAAATAATAGATCAACAACCGGTTTTAATTGCGAAGCAGCTTTGACTAAATTAGCCGCGATACCGAGGATATTTCCAGGTTCGACCGGAGCTTTATTTAAATCTATCGATAGAGGTTTATTCGGAGAGATTGCATCCAGCGGGAAAAGCGAGCCTCTGATCGTCTCATTGCCAATAAGATCCAGGGCTTTTTCCGTTTGGTTGATTGATTCAATGATAAGCGAATCGATATATTCACCCAAAATCGCCGCAATGGCAGACTCATATTCTTCAGGCACATCAAGACTGTTGCCTAATGCACCGATTGCACCTTCCAAACGCTTATCTTTCACAGCTTGTAGAAGGATGCGCGCCCCTTCTTCATAACCAGTAAGATTGTTCTCAGCATCTTCTAGGACCTTGATCTCTGCTTGAACCTGAGAAATCATGGTCTTCTGTGCTGATATTTTTTCATTCGCCTCTCTACGTTCCACCTCGAGAGTGGCTAGTTTTTCTTGCACTAAAACCAAATCGTGCTGTATGGTCAGAGAGGTCTTGGCTTTTTCTTCTTTAGAAAGTGCAATGGATTTAAGTCGTTTTTGTGCAGAAGTTAATTCAGTCTGTGTAGATAAAATATCCTTTTCGATTTTTTGAAGTGCTGCATTTAATCGACCTGTGTGAGCTTCTTTCTCTGATTGTCGTATCTGAAGCTGTGTTGACCGTGCTGTTAAACCTACTATCTCTTTTTGAAGAGACTGTATCTGTTCTTCGATGGACACTCTCTCTTGTTGTCTGGCATTAAGCGTTTCAGCTGATTCAGATGCAGATTGGTGCGCCTCTATTAATTCCAGGTCTAATTGCTCAAGTTCCTGATTTGAAATCTCCGACTGGTCTTTTTGAATTCCGACTTCTTCACTCACCTTGAGTTTCTCATTTAAAAGTTGTTCCAATTGCTGAATCAATAACCTTGATCGCTCATTGTTGACTGCTTGTTCGCGGCTTAATGTCTCGCGCCTTTGGTGTAGTATGGTTAATTCTTTATGATAATCACTTAGTTTTTCTCTAATCTCGTTGATCTGTACACGGTAGGCACTTAATTTTTGATCAAGATGAAGCTGATTTGCTTGTACCTTGGATAATATTTCTTCGTCCTGTTTGGCAGCGATTTGAGCAGCTACCAATTCTGATTGTGCTAAATGCCAGTGGTAACCATACCATTCACGCAACACAACCTTTAAATCCGCTTTCATTTGGTCATATTCCTGAGCCCGTTTTGCTTGTCGCTCAAGGCTGCGCAGACGAGGTTGAAGTTCCGCTAATATATCTTGAACTCTTTCCAAATTACGGCGGGTCGTCTCAAGGCGTTTAATCGCCTCTTCCCTTCTAGAACGGTGCAATCCAACTCCAGCTGCTTCTTCGAATAGACGTCGCCTTTCTTCTGCTTTTAGTGCGAGGGCTGCATCGACCAGCCCTTGACCAATAATGGTGTATGTTCTTTCTGCCAGACCCGACTTCGCTAATACCTCAGATACATCCTTCAATCGGACGCGTTGACCATTAAGCAAATATTCATTATCCCCATCCCTGTAAGCTCTTCGGGTAATTCCAACCTCGATAAAGTCGATCGGCAACCAACCATCACTATTATCAAAGACTACGGTCGCAGATGCCATTCCCGCTCTCGGTCGGTTCTCAGAACCCGAAAATATCATATCCTCGGTTCGCTTCGCCCTCAGCAAACCGAAAGACTGTTCACCTAAGACCCATCTAAGCGCATCTGCAATATTGGATTTTCCAGAACCATTCGGTCCTACGATCGCGGTAATTCCATCCGAAAATACAAATTCGCTCCTTGAAGCAAATGTTTTATATCCGTGTAATTCAAAAGATTTTAGTTTGGCCGGCATAACTTATCTTAATCCCAGTTTTTCAAGCGCGGATCTTGCTGCGACTTTTGCTGCAGCTTGTTTGCTATGACCCCTACCTTTACCAAAAGCAATCCCATCGATCAATACTTCGACTTCGAAGTATTTATCGTGATCCGGACCACTATCTCCAACCGTTTTATAGGCAGGTGTCCCGAATCCTTTTGATTGTGACCATTCCTGCAATATGCTTTTAGGGTGATGTTCGATCTGGCTCGCCATGATTTTCTTTACTGTCGGTTCAAGGATGGGATCCATAAATTTCCAGACCTGAGATATATCCTGGTCCAAATAAATCGCACCGATTAATGCTTCAAAAGTCGAGCCTAACAGCGGTAGACGATCACGCCCTCCATTTTCTGCCTCACCATGACCTAACCGCATGGCAGCCCCAAGATGATATTCACAAGCAAATTGTGCCAGTCGTTCATTTCCAACCAAAGCAGCCCTTAGTCTGGTCAGTTGCCCTTCAGCCATCTCCGGGAAGCGGTGGTATAACCATGCACCGACCATAAAATCTAGAACAGCATCACCAAGAAATTCAAGGCGCTCGTTATCTTCGACTGCATCTTTGTGCTCATTAAAGTACGATCGATGCGTAAGGGCGCGTGTCAATAAGCCGATATTATTAAAATGTAAACCAATCCGTTTAGAAAAATCCTGTGGGGATTCCTCTGGTTGACTGCTCCCTAGGGAACTTTCCATTTCTCATCTCCAAAGAACTCAGGGAGCGTCAAACGCCCTGCATTTGCCGGGTATCTGGCGGTCCATTAGTTCTAATTCATGCATAGTTTAATCAACAACCAGCATATTATAAGCGAAAACCAACCCTGAATAATGTCTGTGACAGGTCGATATCTCTTTCACAAATTAATTTCACTTGCATTCTCGCTCCTACAATTCATTAGCTAACAATGATTAGCGAGACTGCTAATATGTGTTTACTCTCCCCTTTGTGGATAATACTCACCCTCAATCCATTCCTCTCCATCCTTACTCACTTCTTTTTTCCACACTGGAACGATCTCTTTCAAACGATCAATCCCATATCTTGCAGCCTCAAATATCCCTGAATCGCGGTGAGAGGATGAACAAGCAACAACCACCGAGATCGTCCCTGGCATCAGCTTGCCAATGCGCTGTACCAGCGCAATCCCTTCTACTTCTTTCCACCGGGATCTGATTTCCTTGCAGATTTGGTTCAGTTTTGATTCAGCCATCACACGGTAGGCATCGTATTCAAGTTGTTCCGTTTGATGGGCTACTCCTCGGCTCGTTAATCCTCGGACGATCCCGGTAAATATGCAAGTTGCCCCAGTCGTTGGTAAAGTGATCTTTGCAATGATCGCGTTGATATTTATTTCTTGGTCGACAATTGCGATCATCGCGGGGTACTTCTCCCGATTGCTCTTCCCTCCACTCACCGGTGGGAACATGGCTATCTCAGCTTCATTTGGGACAATATCCTCATCAAACGCGAATTCATGGTTCAATGCCACAATAAGTGTATCCATACTCGTCGCGAGAGCAGGAAATTTCTGCAATAAGATATTCTTTACATCAGAAATACGTGAACCCTGGGGGAATTCCATCGTTGTTTCATGAAGACCGGTTTTTTCCCGCAAGGTGGCAAAGAATAAGACTCTGGCATGGTCACTCATTCATTACATCTCCACTCTGACCACCTGTTTTTCGTACCAAATGAATATTTTGAATCCGCATGGTTTTTTCCACGGCTTTTGCCATATCATATACGGTCAAACCTGCAACTGCGACCGCGGTGAGGGCTTCCATTTCGACACCCGTTTTGGCGATAGTTTTTACGTAAGAAGTGATTAGCACACCCGGTAAATTTGAATCCAGGATCAGATCAACTTTAATATCCATTATTGGTAACGGATGGCACATTGGGATCAGCTCTGAAGTGCGCTTAGCAGCCATGATACCCGCAATTTGGGCAACCGCAAGCACATCCCCTTTTTTAATCATTCCTTCGCGGATTAATTCAAGGGTTCGTGTCTGCATGACCACTTCACCCTTTGCAATCGCCACCCTTTCAGTGTCTTCCTTATTGCTTACATCAACCATCCTGGCTTGACCCGATTCATCCACATGTGATAATTTTTCCGTATTAGACATAAGCAGTCATCCATTCATCAATTTTGATAAGGATTTTTTATAGGGTGGATAAGCTACCCCTCTATCTGTGACGATGGCACTAATATACTTTGCTGGTGTGATGTCAAAGGCAGGGTTGGCAACCTTCACACCATCTGGAGTAATCTGTTTATCTCCGATGTGAGTAATTTCATTATCAGAACGTACCTCAATCGTTATTTCCTCTCCCGTGGCAATAGAAAAATCAATCGTAGTCGTCGGTCCAACGGAATAAAATGGTATCCCATGAGCTGATGCCACCAAAGCTAGATTATATGTACCGATCTTATTGGCAACATCTCCATTTGAAGCAATCCGATCACATCCAACCAAACATGCATCAATTTTGGTGTTCCTCATGAAATAGCCAGACGCTCCGTCAACAATAACTGTATGAGGGATTCCCAATTGCTTTAACTCCCACGATGTTAACCGAGCACCCTGTAAACGAGGGCGGGTTTCGTCCACATAAACATGGATCCTTTTTCCACTTTCATGTGCAACGCGGATCACTCCCAAAGCAGTTCCAATGCCAGCCGTGGCTAATGCTCCCGTATTACAATGGTGTATGAGATTGGCTCGATCCGGGATGAATTGTTGCCCATTCTGGGCTATCCTCAAATCCATCTGCACATCCTCATCAGCTATTTTCTCAGCCTCCGCCACTACCATCTGCTTGAGTTGATCAAAATTCATCCCTTCTGCCTGGTCGACGATGCGCGTAATACGGTTGATCGCTTCAAACAGGTTTGCTGCCGTCGGACGCGATTTTCTTAGCTCCTCTGCGGCAGTGTTAAGCTCACGGATCAACTCGCTGGTCTGGGAAGCCTTACTATGAAATGCAACCAAAGCCAGTCCGAATCCCGCCGCAGCGCCAATTGCCGGTGCGCCTCGTATGACCATCTCACGAATTGCGGTAGCAACATCACCACTCTGAAAGAAGTCACGATACACAACTTTATCAGGCAGCAATCGCTGGTCCAGCATAGTGACTACCCCATCTACCCAGCGAATTGAAAAATAATCGCTCATCCAGGCCTCCAGATCAGAACCAATAGGCAATTATAAACCCCGTTTAACCCGTCATGTTATAATATTCGACCGATGAATAATATCCTTTCCAAGTGGAAGACAGGACTTGCCCGCACCAGTAAGGCGACTTTTGGTCAGTTAGCTACACTATTTGGAGCGACCGAAATTACCGACGACACCTGGGAAAAGCTGGAAGCACTCCTCATTCACGCCGATATCGGTGTCGATACAACCCTCAATGTCATAGATAAATTGGAAGATAGGGTTGATCGTGAAGGTATTTTTAGAGAAAGCGATTTGAATGCCATCTTACGTGATGAGCTACGCTCACATCTTGATACGCCCCCTGAAATCCAATTTTCTGACAAACCTGCGATCATCTTAATTGTCGGGGTGAATGGCTCTGGAAAAACAACCACCATTGCCAAACTGGGTAAAAGATTTTCAAATCAGGGCAAACAAGTGATTCTAGGGGCTGCAGATACCTTCCGCGCGGCTGGTGTTGATCAGCTTGAGATATGGGCAGATCGGATTCAATTACCCATTATCAGCGGGCAACTTGGTGGTGATGCCGGTGCAGTCGCTTTTGATACAGTTCAGGCAGCAATTGCACGCAAATCGGATATCGCAATCATTGACACAGCCGGTCGCCTTCACACCCGTTACAATCTGATGGAAGAATTAAAAAAGGTTTATCGGGTCGTTGGTAAAGCTCTTCCAGGAGCGCCTCATGCTGTCTGGCTGGTCATGGATGCGACCACAGGTCAAAATGCACTACAACAGGCTCGAGCGTTTAAAGAGGCGGTCAATATCACGGGTTTAATTCTGGCGAAATTGGATTCTTCCGCTCGAGGAGGTATGGCTTTAGCCATCCAAAAGGAATTAGGACTGCCGATCCTGTTTGCAGGATTAGGGGAACAACCAGATGATTTGCAACCTTTCAATGCAGATCTGTTCATTAGTGGGTTAATCCAGGAATAATCCAAAAATATGGGGAGTAAGCTCGCATGCAAGATTTAATTGAAAGACTGAATTCCGTCCAATCTAGAATCCAAAGCTTACTGGTGCGTCTTTGACTTACCAGCAAAAGAAATAGAATTATCCAAGCTCCAAGCGCAATCTGAACAAAATGAATTCTGGCAGGAATCCGAACCGGCCCAACGGGTGATGAAGAAGATCGCTGGATTACGGGAGCTCGTCGATGATTGGAATCAACTATCACAACGGGTTGGTTACCTTCTTGAGTTATCCCAATTAGATGACGAATCTCTACGATCAGAAATTACCACAGATCTAGACGAAATAGAACAAGACCTTGAACGCCGGGAATTTGCTGTGTTATTGTCAGGCAAATATGACCGTAATAATGCACTGCTTGCGATCCACTCGGGCGCGGGTGGAGTCGATGCGCAAGACTGGACCCAGATGCTTGAAAGAATGTATCTGCGTTGGTCAGAGAATAGAGGTTTCAAAACAGAAATCCTCGATCTTAGTGAAGGCGAAGAAGCTGGGATAAAAAGCGTGACGATTGCCATTGAAGGAGATTACGCTTATGGTTACCTGAGACCTGAAAAAGGTGTCCATCGATTAGTCAGGCTTTCTCAATTCGATGCAGCCCACCGCCGACACACATCCTTTGCTCTGGTGGAAGTGTTACCTGAGGTTGAGGATGATTCAGATATCGAGATCAATCCAGACGACTTGCGAATTGACGTTTATCGGTCATCAGGTGCAGGGGGGCAGAATGTTCAAAAAAATGCCACAGCTGTACGCATTACTCATATCCCTACTGGTATCGTAGTGACTTGTCAAAATGAACGTTCCCAGACCCAAAACCGTGAAAATGCAATGCGCGTTTTACGCTCACGATTATTAGAGATACAAGAGGAACAGCATGCAGCAACATTGACAGAATTGCGCGGTGAATATACAAAAGCAGAATGGGGCAGTCAAATTCGTTCTTATGTCCTTCACCCATACCAAATGGTTAAAGATCATAGGACGGATTTCGAAGTTGGCAATGCTCAGGGGGTGCTAAATGGTGATCTCGATGGGTTTATCGAAGCCTATCTGCGCTCGAATTTAGCCAATGGAAATAAATAATCCATCCAAGTGCTGTAGAATTCTCCTTCTATCAAGAGACTACTTCAAAGTAAAGTTCTTTGGTTTACTCATCCTGATGCTTTTTCTCATGATGAGCATGTCGGGTTGTGTAACCCTTGCTGATTTTGATGCTTCACAGGAATATGCTTCCGATACGGTTGGAGTGATCGATGCCCAAACCAATCTCGGGCAAAGTTTCGTCTCGCGACGCCCCAATCTGAATGGAATCACGATTTGGCTTACACCCGCTTCGGGGCAAACCAGCGAACCTACTTCTGCCAATATAATTGTAAAACTCTTTCTGGCTCCAGGGGAATCAAAACCCGAATTCTCCACAACCATAATTGCCCCGGATTCAGGCAATAATATTCCAATTACCATAAACATACCCAACCAGAAGAACCTTGGCGGACAAAACTATTTTTTACTGCTCACAACAGACTCTGGATCCATCCAGATCAATGGACGGAACGAAGATGCTTATCCACACGGACAAGCTTACGTCAATGAGAATGGTGTCAATGCTGATATTGCTTTCAGATTAAGTTACAACTACGATTTTTTGGCCTTGCTTCGGGATATCAAACAATTCTCAGCATCTATCTGGATCGCTGCCCCATTATTCGTTGTACTCTGGTTGCCTGGTTGGTTATTGCTGGAATTATCCGGATTGCGCTCCCACTTTGACTTTGGCGAACAATCCGCGATTTCCATTGGGTTCAGCCTGGTATCAATACCGGTAGTCATGCTATGGACAATGATTTTGAAGATAAAATGGACAAGAGGAGCTGTCTTTTTTGTTGCCGGATTTCTGATTGCTTTTTTCATTGTACGGCTGATCTATAAAGTTCTTGTGTCTCAGAGAAACCACCCCAAGCCTGATAGAAGCCAAACACAAGATCAACCTACCCTTCCTAAAAAAATAATCACATTCTTTATCAGCAAATCATTTGCTCTTATTCTGATTTTTCTGGTTTCACTCGCTGTCCGCCTGATCATGGTGCGCGACTTGGCTACCCCAGCCTGGGTCGATTCAGTCCATCATGCCCTGATCACTCGAATAATATTAGATACTGGCTCATATCCTTCGACCTACCTGCCTTATTGGGATATGCCCGCGACCTCCTATCATCCCGGATTCCATAGTATCGCTGCTACATTTACCTGGCTGGCTAATTTAGATCTTGACCAATCATTGCTGATTTTAGGTCAAGTCTTGAATGCGATGAGTGTTTTCTCAGTTTATCTCATCACGAAAAGCCTGACGCGCAGCGCTTCTGCAGGTTTATTTGCGGGCATCATTACCGGATTTCTTACTCCCATGCCAGCCTATTACACAAGTTGGGGAAGGTACACCGAATTAACTGGCTTGTTGGTACTGCCTGTCGTCCTTGCACTGATTCAATTATGGATGGATGGGAAGGTGAATAAGAGAATAAGCATGATTATCCCCCTGGGAGCAATCACCGCAGGTGGCATTTTCATGATCCATTACCGCGTGATTGTCTTTCTGGCGTGTTTAATCTTCTCGTTTGTGATATTCCATATAGTGGTTCGAAGAGAAGGTAAAAAAATAGAACCTGCCCGATTATTGTTATTCGTTATCACGATGACGGTTCTCGGAATCATCTCAGTTTTTCCATGGTTAATACAAACATTAAAAACCACCATCCTGCCCATCGTTAATACTGTCATCGACGCATCTGTCCCATTTTTCCAAGACTTTTCCTGGCCATATCTCACTTCTGCCCTTGGCAAGCAAGCCCTGGTACTAGCAGGATTAGGGTTAGTATGGGCTGTGATTAAACAACGCAGTTTCCCTTTCATCCTTACCGCTTGGATATTATTGTTATTCCTATTTGCAAATTTTAATGCGCTCAAATTACCTGGAGCTAATCTGATCAGCAACAGCTCGGTGGAAATTATGCTTTTTTTGCCTATTTCCATTCTTGGAGGATATTTTATTGATCAAATCCTAATTCATTGGATAGGTGTGATACCAAAAGAGTTCATCATTCCATCTCTGGGAATAATTTTCATTATCTTTGGTTCTGTAACATATCTTGGTGCCATGCAGTTGGTCACGATTATTAATCCCATTACCATTCTCTCGCGAAATGCAGATTTGCCTGCCATCGAATGGATAAGTGAGCACATCCCTGAGAATGAGACCATTGTGATAAATCCCTTTGCCTGGGGTTATGGGTTGTACGCTGGTAGTGACGGAGGATATTGGATCTCACCCCTTTCAGGTAGGGTAACCCTGCCGCCACCAGTCTTATATGGGTTGGGAAGCGGAGCTGATAATATCAATCAAAAAAGTCAGGATCTAATTTCCCTGAGTCCTGATCCGATCGCGTTCTCGGAATTTTTGCACACAAATCACTTACACTATATATATATCGGAGCCAAGGGAGGGGTTATCTCTCCTGAGAATTTAGTTTCCAGTGGGTTATTTACTGTTCATTATCAGCTTGATGGTGTTTGGATACTTGAGGTTAAACCTTGACAGGCTGGGCACACGAATATATAATCTCACCCTGCCTGCCCGTACGGGCAGGTGTTATTGTGAATTCACATTGAAGGCAATACCCAAACCAGGTTTTGCCAATTGAAAGAAACAGGAGAAATTTCATGACGCCCCAACCAAAAAGAAAGCTCTCGTCTGGTAGACGTGATCGCCGGCGTGCCCATGATGCATTGGCATTTCCTAACCTGGTTGTTTGCAGCAACTGCGGAGAAATGCGCTTGCCTCATCGGGTATGTCCAAATTGCGGTCATTTCAAAGGTCGAGAAATTATCGAAATCAAAGAAGAAAAGAAGTAATCATGAGACGGGCCGTGAAATTCACGGCTCGTAAATTTTTAAACTAACCGCATGGACGATCGAAAAATCGCATTTGTGTTTCCCGGACAGGGATCTCAATCAGTGGGTATGGGGCGATCATTATCGCGGATATACCCTGCCGCCAATGAAATTTTCAATCAAGCTGATGATATATTGGGGTTTCCACTCTCTCACATCGCCTGGGAAGGTCCGGATGATTGCCTAAACGATACAATTAACACTCAGCCTGCATTATTCACACACTCGATTGCCGTTTTACAAGTAATTCATTCGCTAAATCTTGATCTTGTGCCAACCTTTGTGGCCGGTCACTCAATGGGAGAGCTAAGTGCCTTGGTCGCTGCAGGATCATTATCTTTCAGTGACGGATTGCGATTGGTAAGAATTCGCGGTGAACTAATGAAACGTGCTGGTGAAATATCACCTGGTGGCATGGCTGCAGTCTTAGGCTTGGACATTCCCCAGATCGATCAGCTTTGCCTTCAGGCAAGCACTCCCTCAGATATTGTCCAGGTCGCCAATGATAACTGCCCTGGTCAGGTGGTCATCTCTGGTTCGAATGTAGCCCTCGATCGGGTTCAGCCAATGCTTGAACAAGCCGGTGCAAGACGTGTCCTTCGTTTGGCTGTTAGTATTGCCGCACATTCACCTTATATGTCCACTTCTCAGGATGATTTCAATAAGTCGATAGCATCAACCCTGATCAAGGATTCTTATACTCCGATTATTGGAAATGTGACTGCCAAACCATTATTGGATAAAGATACGATCAAGAATGATCTGCAAAATCAATTAACCCACCGGGTTCGTTGGACTGAATCGATAAATTTTCTTATTTCAGAGGGAATTACAGAATTTATCGAGATTGGAAATGGTTCAGTGCTTTGTGGATTGACTAAAAGGATCGCTCGCAATGTGATCGCAACCCCACTAGGCAACCCTGAAGATTTCCAACATCACGAAAAATTGTAACCAACCTGGATGAATCTTGACCAGATTTCCCAGATTTCGATTGGGGTATAATATTACGACCTAATTTATCAGTATGAATCCAGGAGTCTGATATGTCAATAGATAGTTTCTGCTCGATGGATGGGCGTGTAGCTATAGTTACTGGTGGTGCCCGTGGGATAGGTCGAGCTATTGTTGAAGAATTAGCTCATTTAGGAGCCAATGTGGTCATTGGGGATATGTTGTTAGACTTGGCAGAGAAATCAGCTGAGGAAATTTCGCAATTAACCAATAAAAGAGTTTTAGCAGTTAAAGTTAATGTCACCGAAGGAAAATCATCCAATGAATTGATCGACCAGACGCTAAAAGAATTTGGTAGGGTGGATATTTTGGTCAATAATGCTGGTATCACTCGTGATACATTAATCCTTCGCATGGAGGAAACTGATTGGGATGCGGTCTTGGATGTAAATCTCAAAGGGGCATTTAACTGCTCCAAGGCTGCTGTACGTCCTATGATGAAGCAGCGTTATGGTCGAATTGTTAATATTTCCTCGGTGTCTGGGCAAGCTGGACAGGCAGGACAAACGAACTATTCTGCCTCAAAGGCTGGATTAATTGGATTCACCAAAGCGCTAGCGCGGGAGGTAGCCTCCAGACAGATCACCGTCAATGCGGTGGCTCCGGGTTTTATTCCCACTTCACTAACGAATGATTTATCTGAAGAATTAAAAAAATCCATTCTTGCCGCGACACCAATCGGTCGAATGGGAAAGCCAGAAGAGATTGCATCTGCGGTAGCTTTCCTCGCCTCAGAAGAAGCTGCATATATCACTGGGCAGGTTCTTGCGGTTGATGGCGGGATGGCAATGATGTGATCCTAACTAAATTGACAGGGAGCGACACAATGAAAGATGATAACCCTTCTCCAGGAACGACCACCATTGCTCCAGATGTATTATTAACTATCGCGCAGCTGACCACCTTGAACGTCAACGGA